>NZ_NFUX01000037.1:0-96 GCF_002264385.1 Paenibacillus sp. VTT E-133280 | reverse complement strand
TTTTGTAAGCATTAGCTACAATGATTTCACTTCGAGCAAAACTCACATCGAAAGCATAAACTTAAGTTTTGTAAGCATTAGCTACAATGATTTCAC
>NZ_NFUX01000094.1:0-21164 GCF_002264385.1 Paenibacillus sp. VTT E-133280 | reverse complement strand
CCCCTATACACTCGCCTTACTTTTTTAACAACTCATCTTTAATCGTTATACACTTACCGAGAAACACTAGCTTTATCGAATCCTTATCCACGTCAAAATATGAGTACTAAAAACCGCTCCCAATAAGAGAACGGTTTACACTAATTCCGATTTGATTGCATATTCAATGTTCCCGTCCTGATCAATCCAGATGTAATCCAGAGCAAAATGGAGTAATTGTTTTAAGTGGTGTATGGGGATTACGTCGTAATCTTTCTTAATGGTGGTCAACAGTCGTTCCGTGTCTTGTATGACTTTATCTTTATCCTGATTTAAATAATCCAATTTGTATTTAAGTCGAGTATACATTTCCTTGGCATTTGCTGAATACTTTTCATTATAGGAATTAGCTAAGCTAAACACTTCGTATAGATCTTTTTCTTTACTATCCGTTCTGGCGTACTCTTCAATCCAGAGTTCGTACTTAACTTTATTACTAGAAAATTCTTGGATTTGTTCTTGATAAGTTTTAATGCTTTCCTTTAAGTTTTCTATTTCGCTTTGGAAACGATCATATATAATCACTGAAATTTTAGTAACATTGACTGTCCGCTGGATCTTCCTCCATATGTCTTTGGATATCGGTAGTAAATCTGACGATGATACCTTATAGTTACACCCTTTACAAATATAAAAAACATCTCCATAGTCCTTACCATTTTTCTTTGATGTCATATTTTTACATTCTAAGCGTTTGATACATGTCGAACAAAAGATCAATCCATTCAAGACATTTGGAGTGAGATAGAAATGAGGAAATTGAAGACCAGCGTTCTTTGGTGAATCTTCACCATCGTAAGAATCACTTCGATTTTTATAAATAAACCAAGTTCTTTTCCACTCCTCATGTGTAACAGCAGGTTCAATAGAGTTATTTATATATTCCTTCCACGCTGACTCTTCTTTATTTACGGTTTGGCGAGCAAGCTGATCGCGTCGGTTCAATGTTAAATAACCTGCGTAAAACGGATTAGTAATGATCTCCTTGATGTGATAACTTTTCCAATCCCCCCCTCTTCTTGATTCTATATCCATCATATTAGCGATGGCACGGAATCCTAAATTACCCTGTTTATAAAGTGAATACACTTTTTTTACGTGTACTATTTCTTCAGGTATGCTGACAAATTCTTTGGAATCTTGGAGATACCTATACCCATATGGGACTTTCCCACCTGTCCATTTTCCCTGTCTTAGTAATGTTTTCATCGCTCTTTTTGTATCTCCCGCAATTTTATCTCCCTGATACTGTGAGAAACTGTCTCGTATTGTCTGAGTTAGTATCTCTCCCTCATCATAGCGGGTGTTATTATGCAGCACATACACAGGTATATTATTATCATGAAAAATCTTTCTAATTTCTCGGTGCTCTCGGGTTTTTCTTGCTAGTCGATCTTCAGACCAAATCAAAACAAAATCAAACAATTTATCTTTTGCATCAGTAAGCAGCTTTTTTAATTCGGGACGTTCATACATTGCTTTTTTTCTAGCTGAAACTGCACTGTCTTTATACTTACCAATAAGTATTAATTCGTGTTCCTTTACAAACGCTTCGCAAGCCTTTTCTTGTGATTCCATATCTTGTTTATCTGTAGAATGCCTTCCGTAAAATACACCTTTCATTCCTGGGTTAACAAAATCGATCTGAATCAAAATTCCACCTCTTTGAATTTATGTTTTTCATCATTCCAATTGATCCTAATCTTGTTAGGGTAAGCTGTAATCCCTGAATGCAAGGTTAGAAGAAACTGTACCAAATCTTCATCTACAAATTCTGATAATTTAGCTTCCAAAATTAACTCAGCTGCTTCAAAACGTGAAGGTACAGAATATTTAACCATTCCCTTATATTTATCTAGTTCTAGCTTTTTAGAACTTATTTGTTCCTGGATACGATTATATTCAAGCTTAAGGTCAACCAGTTTTTGTTTGTTTCCTTCTGATTTATCATTTAAATAAACTTGAGTTAAATGTATTAATGTTTTCCCGAGACTCCGAAGGTGAACCTCCAAATTAAACAACTTCTTTTCTAAGTCAATCGTTTTGTTCATTACTTCAGGATTATATTTTTCATTAAATTGGAAAGGTATATCTTCTCGAAGATATTTCTTAGCCTCTTCTAAATATTTCTTTTCAATGTCATGCTTTTTTATCTTCAGACAATGTTCCTTACACTCGTAATACCCATCAATCCCCTTATAGATGTACTTTCTGGTTGTCATAACTTCCTCACAAAATGAACAAGTCACTTTATCTTTGAGCAGAAATTCCACAGGATGCTTAGAATTTACTCTTCCAGTTACATAATTCGAATGATATTTATCATTTATCAGTTTCCAGGTATCTTCGTTATCAAAAATACGAAGTTGTGGAACAGGAGTACATTCCCCATCATAATCCAGATAACCGTTATAAATTTGATTTTCGATCATACTCCCTACACGTGAACTATTCCAAGATGAAGGAAGACCAAGATGAGATTTTAAGTACTTCACATAACTTGCAAAATTTTTGAAGTCTTGATCAAGAAAAACTTCAAACATCTTTAATATTAAGTCAACCTCTGCATCCTCTTTCCTCATCGTTCCCATTTTTTTCTTATCGTCAGTGTCAATTGTTCTGTAACCGTAAGGGACAGTTCCCCCAGGTTTTCTGCCATCTTTTGCTTTAGCACTATTACCAGCCTTTATTCCTTGTATGATTTTATTTCCTTCAATTTCATTCTTAGCTCCGTATATCGCTTCAAGAATTTCTCCTTCTTCCGAATAGATCATCGGAGGTTCACTGCTCACCGAAAAAATAACATTAATCCCGTGTTTCCAAAAAATATCATATATATCAAGATGCTCTGATAAGTTTCTTGCTAAGCGACAACGGCGGCTTACGATCACATTTTTCACAATACCAGCTTTTATATCGCATAATAATCGATGTAATTCTGGTCGCTCTGTCAAACTCTTGTTTCGTGCAGATACTTCGGGATCAAGATAGCTATCATCGATAAACAATTTGTTCCTAAGTGCCGCCATCTCGCCTTCGTAAGTCTGTGAATCCATTGAAGTCTTTTGTTTCGCTTCTTTTATCGAATGTCTTGCGTACAACGCGGTCTTCATTGGAACTCCTCACTTTTCTTATTCATTTCTTCTTCAATAATTTTTTGGACAACCTCCAGAAACAAATCATGATATTGTTTGGCTGCTTCAGGATCATTCACGTATTTTACCGACTGAATTTGGGCATCCTTAATCTCTTGGTACCTTTTTTTCATGAACTCAATTCCTTTCTAGTAATTGATTTATAGGAGGCTGTGTGATGCAAGAAATCGGTAAACAAATCCGTCAGATTCGCACCCAAAGAGGGATTAGTCTTAATGCCTATGCTGATGAGCTCGGCGTATCTTCAGGGTATCTTTCTAACCTAGAAACGGGGAAAACCCAAAACATAACTCTTAGTATTTTGGAGCATCTACAAAACGACCTTACTCTTGTTCCATATCCTACTGACAATAACGATGAACTACGACTGCGGCTTGATCGGGTATATAAACTTCTCTTTGCATTGCAAGAGTATAAACCTGATGCTGCTGAATACTTGCTTCGATGTGTGGAAGAAGGAGCAGAAGTTTTTCTTACACATTACTCCACTAACTCTCTGTAGTTGGTAATATGTGCATGTTCATAAAAATCTATTCATCAAAATGAACAAATATTTACTCATGTGAATATAGATCAAACAAAAGGGGAGTCTAACCTGCATCAGGTTGGCTCTCCTTTCGCTGCATTAAAGATAAAATGCTTGTTCAGAAAAGGAGAGTCTATCCCACATCGGGTAGACTCTCTTCTTTATGAACAAAGCTTATTCGATATCCACTTGCTTGTTCCGAGCCAATGGTCTCTGTAAGAAGATGTTCGGCAGCCCGCTCTTTTAGCGTCTTCTCCCAAGTAGCGAAGTGTTCCGCTAACTTCTCTAATGTTTCGGAATGGGCGATTTCCTTAAGATTGCCAAAGCAAATCTGCTCGTTAGGAGTGTTGACAATAAAACGGATCTTCAGGTCCATCGTGCCTCCCCCCTTAATACAACCTATGTAGAGGAAAGGCGCGGACAACCCTATAATCGTAAATCTAATTTTTGATGCATAGAATAAAGAACCAGTTCACCAGGGGGAACAGCTAATGAATGTCGATAGCAACGCAAGCCGCTTTGTAGCGATTTATTGCCGTGTATCAACTGATGAGCAAGCCCGTGAGGGTGTTTCCCTTGATGAACAGCAGGAGCGCCTTAAAGCCTATTGCAAGGCTATGGGATGGTCAGACGAAGTCCTTTTATTCATTGATGATGGTTACTCCGCTAAAAGCACAGACCGTCCTCAGCTCAAACGGTTGATGACATACATAGAGAACGGCGAAATTTCGAAAGTCATGGTTACCAAACTGGATCGGATGAGCCGCCGACTACTGGACTTACTTACACTCATTGATATGTTCCAACAGCATGAGGTAGCTTTTATATCAATCAGTGAATCATTTGATACCAATACCCCTTCTGGTCGTCTGACTCTTCAAGTGCTTGGCGCTGTAGCTGAATTTGAACGTGAGCGTATTCGGGAGCGTGTTCTAGATAATATGTTCCACGCTGCCAACCAGGGAAAGTGGCTGACCCAGAGTCCCTACGGATATCGGCTTGAAGAAAAGATACTTGTCATTTATGAACCAGAGGCTAAAATTGTTCGGCAAATGTATGAGCTATACCTAAATCAGGGACTAGGATTCTTCGCTATTGCCAGACAATTAAACGAACAAGGTATCCCCTCCAGACATAATAAAGAGTGGTCTATTCGTTCTGTAAAACTGCTCCTCACCAATCCAGTTTATAAGGGTACTTTCGTATGGAATCGTGTTGATTCTAGCAAGAAAAAAAGAACCATAAAGGATGATAAGGATTGGATCGTAATTGATGCTTGCCTACCTGTCATTATTGACAAGAACACTTGGGAAAGAGTGCAAATAAAAATGAACAGACCAAGTATAGCCCCCCGTGCCCAGACCAGCCCTCATCTTCTCGGAGGCATATTGAAATGTGGGAACTGTGGTTCTGGAATGAGCATTGGTTGGTCAGGGTCACGAGACAGACGCTACCGTGTTTACCGCTGCTCTGCGAATAAGAACAAAGGGACATGTACAAGCAAGCAGTACAAAGCCGATGAAGTTGAATCCTGGTTTCTGGAAGGGTTAGCAAAGTTGTCCGAGTCTCTTAGTCTTGAACTAATCCCTCATCTCATCGAAAAAGCGCGCAACAGCCAAAGTAACCGTGGTGATCAACAAATTACGGCAGCTAAAAATAGATATAAACGAAAGGTCGAAGCCTATACTTCTGGGTTAATTGAGTTGCAGGATCTTAACGAGGAGAAGCAACGGATGGAACGGATTATTCAAGAGAATCAGAGTTCGGATGAACAGGGAGAGAAAATGCATCTAGAAGAGTTGAAGGAGATGATTGAAAGCAAGATTAAGACGGTACTGGATGCGATAAATACGCTTCCCGTGGAGGAGGCTAAGGTGTTGCTTCGGACGTTAGTTGCGAAGGTTACGCTTTTGGGGGAGGGGGAGTTGGATATAGAGTTGGACATAAGCTAGTAGATTCAACTAAGAATTATTAGAAAATAGGGATTATTAAATTCCGTTTCTTCAAAGTGAATTAAAAAAGCACGTATTAGAAAAAATCTAATAAAAGTCGCGATGAAATCTTCTTTCGCGACTCTTATTTAGTAATTATATTTTTCTAAAAAACATGCGTTTTTTCTCGCATATTAAAACTTGCCGTATCAAGACCATACTTGCTAAATTTGTATTGCAAATAGCGTGACACGTCACTTTCATGTGTTGATATAATGATTTGTTTATGTGAAAAATCATTACGTAATAGTTCTGATAAAGATGCCATATTTATTTCATCCATAGTTTGAACAGGATCATCAATCAATAAAATACCTAAATCATTGTGTCCGTATATCTTATTTAGAGCTAAAGCAAATGAAATAACAATCGCTGATAGCTGCCCAGAACTTAGATAATTAAGAGCATCATGGTCGGAGTTAATATCAGATACAAAAATAATACTAGCAGTATCTGTTTTTTCCTTGATAAAAAATCCGATTCCTCTTTGATAATTTTGTATTATTTTACCACTAAATATGTAAAACGGTATTTCAATATCGATCATTATTTTGTTCCAATGATTTTTTATTGCAGTATCATAAATTCCAATTAGAATATTTAAATCTTTTTCTTTTACTACTAATTTACGATGGTTTTCTTGATATTTAAGTAATTTCGTTTCTTCTTCAATTTTTTTTTCATTATTTTGATGATAATATACATAATCAATATACTGCTTTTTCCTTTCGATCTTTTCACTCGATAAACTTTTTATAATTGAATCTTTCTCTTTAAAAAGTTCTTTAAAGAGAGAATCAAACAATTTGAATTTTTCTTCTATCTCTGAATAACCTTCTTTAATCTGTTTCTTATGTTTTTTTAAATCCAATGATAATTCCTCAACAAGATGTTCTAAATTTACGACATCTATGCTTTTATTAAATTCAACATTAAAGTAGTGAGTAATATTAATGGCATTTAATCCACACCATTCAATAAAATTAAATATTTCTTTTTCTCTGTTACTGGCTTTTTCAACGTCTCTATAAAAGAATTCTACTACTTGAAATTTAGGATCAGAAAGATATTCCTTTAATGACTCATAAGCTTCTTTTAAATGTAAGTCAAATAAATCCTTAATTTCTTTATTTTGTGTTTCAGCAGTCTCATCATGCATTGAAGAAAAATAATCCTTTTTAGCCTGAATTTCTGAAAGTAGTCTTTCATGATCTCCCCAATTGTACCCGCAGAAAGGACAATCTTCAGCAATTGTTCCTTCATGCTTGTGAAAGTTATTCATTTGTACCAATAATTTTTCTCTTGTAAAATTTAATTCGTTAACAATATTTGACAACTGTGAAATATTTCGTTCCTGACTCTTTAAAGATTCCACTTTAGGTATTATATGATTTAAATCAATTTCAATATCAATCTCTGAATTTAATGCTGCAAAGTTAATACCAAATATATTTTTACGAAACTCTTGAAATTGAGAGAAAAGAGTTCTGACTCGTTTTTCCTTATTATAAGTATTTCGAATTACTTGAAAATCCGTTATAAATGAGGCTCCTGTTATAGCATACTTCAACAATTCTTTATCATCAGCGAATTTAGTTAGCTTCTTATTAAAATTAGCTTTCTCATATTCATCAAAATGAATAATAAAATCATCAAGTACAAGTAATTCTTCAATAAATTTGTCACGCGTTTGTCTATTTGGCACTACAATGTTCTCACGATCCCATGGTTTAACTGATGATTCTTCCAGTATAGATTCATATTTTGTCTCTTCGTTGACCTGAACACCTTCAAGATTTTTATATTGCTCCAAGCGACTTGAAATCTCACCGATTTCCTTTTCCAGAGTTTTTTTCTCTTTATTCAAGAATTTAGATACCGTTTTCAAATATTCTTTTTCTTCTTCCTCATCCTTTGTATCAAATAAGCGACTAATTTCAGTTAGCCTATCTTTCCCTGGACGTTTTAAAAATGCAGTGTTTTCTTGTTGTTGTATGTAATAAAAAAGACTAAATACCCTTTCAAGATCTGTAATATCAAACTTTCGGTTTAATTCAGCCTGATCAATTTTATTATTATCATCAAGATCTGAATCAAACGATTCTAATAAATGAGTATCGAATATTTCCCATCTCCCTGGTTGCCTCTGAACTCCTGTGAGTATTTTATTCGCTGGTAATGCTTTAGCTAAAGTTAGCTTCTGACCTTCAAAACAGAATTGAACTTTAATAATAAGATCTTTTGTGGGATCGTTACTCAAAAGAACATCGCTATATGCTATTCGTGCATCCTCTGGTTTTTTTATACGGTCAATCTTTCCAGTTAAGACAAGTTCAACTGCATCAAAAATTGTTGTTTTTCCAAATCCATTGGGTCCATCAAGTACAATAAGTTGATTCTGCCCCCAATCGAGATGAAGACGATCAATTGATTTAAAATTCTCAATATAAATTTGGTTTATTACAAAGTTCTTTTTCATTCTTTCTCCACCTCTACATATTTAAGAATCAAATTACGAAAAATCTCTTCGTTCATTGTCTCTTTGGGACGTAAATGAACTATATCATCACGTAATTTCAGAAGCTCAGGGGTTAATAAATCGGTAATATCTTTTCTTAGATTGGAGAGTTCTCTATCCATCTTCCTTAAATCAAGGAAAGGCAACTTAATAAATAACCTACTTATCAGATTGTATTCTGACTCCACATGAGGTCTAATTTTATGAGATTGAAAAATAGCCTCATCATTAAGAATTCTGTGTATATAATCCATAAGACCACTGTCACTTAAACTTGTTAGTATCTTTTCAACTTGGAGTTCTGTATATGTCAGAACATACTTTTTAAAGAAATAAGGATCTTCCTCAATATCAAAAATTATTTTATTTAATTTATGATCGGGCTCAAGGACCTTTCTTTTTAAGCATATCAGTAGTGATAAATTTTTATCCATCTGCGGATCATATCCATCTTGCAAACCCTTAATTACATCGTAATAAGAATTAAACATATCCGCAGTAAGACTTTCATAAGATTCATCTTCCTCTAAAAAAACAGCAAGGTAATAACTCCCCCTCGGATTATCTAAACCAAATACGTTGGTTGGTATATGTAAAAAATGACGAATCCCAAAATCATTTTCTTCGAATAACTTTTGCATTAATCTAATCATTTATTTAACTCCCCCATTGCTGTATCAATATCAATTAATCTTATATTTTTTATTTTTGTAATCTTATCGTTTGTTTTTAGTGTTTCAATATCAGTAAATTTATTAGCAGCTACCTCCAATGAATCTGCAAGTATTGATTCTGTAATAATCACTTCAATTTCGAATAGTTCTTTTCGAATTGAGGCGTTTCCTAAAATACCCACTGCTATTTTAGATATTTCATTTGCCTCAGTTCTTATTCTTCCAACACTAAGTTTAATCGTACTTGGTAAATAACTAATGTTCTTATCGTTCTGATCTTTAACAATAAACTTAGAACCCGTTAGAATGCATTTTATTTCATAAAAAGAAGAAAATAGAACTTCAATTCCATTAGAAGGGATAAGGCATCTAAAAGCATCAACGCTGGCTTTAGGGATCTCAATATGAGGGGTAACCATCTGACAAAAATTAAAAAACGCATCGTTACTTAATGCTGCAAAAACCTGCACATAACTCTCAATTCTTTCTAAATCCTCTAATCTTTCGTATTTTTCACTTTCCATTATCGCCGAATGAAGTTCAACGAATAATGACTCACAAGTATTATGGAATACATTTCTTAATTGGAAAACCACGTAATCTTTTGATGGTTCTTCCCAGTTCGCATCAAGAACTTCAATAATATCTAAAAATGAAATTTTATCAGGAGTGATTTCCTCATCTTCATTTTCTTGTTCATCTGAATGTCTGTATGTAATGTGCTTATCAATTTCACCTAACAAATAAGTATACGTTGTCTCTATTTGAGCTTCAGTGGGAACTTGGCCTTTATTAACCGAGCAATATTCCTTAATACGACCCTTTATTTCTGTTTCAAGATCGAGCAAAGGACAGTATTGTTTTGATTCTGAGTACGTATACTTTGAGAATTTTTCAAAAGCAGTGTCATAAGCATCCTTAGAGGTTACCATGTTATAATAATGCCATGGCGAGTAGCCTCTTTTTTTAGGCCCTTTGTAATCTTTACCAGGGACTTCGGGCTTCTTAGGTGGCTTGAGTTTAATTAATTCCCTTTTAATTTCATCTTCTGTACCCAGATCAATTGTTGAATGTAAAAAACTCTTCTTACATGATTTATGAATAGATTTACCTAACAAGTTCCAAATCGCATCTTTATACTCGCTCAAATTTTTATTTTTATAGGACTTTACTTGGTGTATTGAAACATATTCATCCTCTCTAATAATACAAAAATCCTCATACCACTCTAATTCAAGCAGATACTTTGAATACTCTTCTCGTTCAATTCGGAGTATATAATCAAGCACAACATTTAAAGCAACTTTACCTTGGTATTGATACCCACTCCAGCTTGGTATGGCGCTATGATAAGGGATTAATTCTATTTCTATAGTTTTCATCTCAGCATCCTTTAAAATAAATTTAAAAGTATATAATTCTACTTAATTCAACAATCTTCCTTCTTTTCAAAAAATAATATGTATATTATTCCCGAAATTTTAAGTGAAATATATAATAACCATTCTTCCAATATGCCTTCTGAATATTGTCTTTTGGGGTTGCCAAATTCTCATTATAGGATAGCTATCTACAAATTGTTTCATTTATAGGAATAAAATTGTAAAATATTAATTAAAATACATATCTCCAAGGAGGGTATCATGAGTACAGAGCTAAGTAGTTCTATTTCTTCTGAAATAACAGAAGAATCTTCAAATGTTAATTCATCAAATGAAGTTGGTCCTAATACGGTACTAGAAGCTAAAACTTCATCAACTACTCACTCAGATTCAGATTTAAATGATGTCCAAAAAGCCACTAAGATGCTATTTGAAGAACGCCAACAATTTATTGTAATCGGCCTAACAGGAAGAACTGCTTCAGGATGCTCTACAGTTGCAAAATTATTAGCAAGTGATTTTTCTGAGTTAGCACCTCCAGAACCTAAAAAAAATGACTTCAAAGATAATGAAGAAAGAAAATATCAAATCATTCACAAATATGCTGAAAATAACTGGAAGAAATTCGAGGTTATTAAAGTGCGAGAAATAATTACAACTTTTATTCTTGATCATACACTTGATCAATTTATTACTTTAGTCAAATCGTTAAAACCAACCAACGAAGACTATACAAAATTAGAAATAGAATTAATTGAAGACTACAAAGAACATAAAGAAAATCGGGATGCTGTCAAAGACCCGTTCGATCATAATAATGACGAACGTAGCATTACCTTAGATAATTGCAATGAAGCTTACAGTTATTATTTCGATAAACTTCCAACCTTTACAAAGAAAATCGAAATTGAATTAAATAAGGTTTCACCGAATTTATTTGCTATTACTTATCAAACAATTGCAAACAATATCCGTAAATCTGGAGATGCCTACCTACCAGGCTTTACACCTAAAAACATATTTGAACTTTCTGAAAGAATAAATAATTTATTGAAAGTTATAAGATACAGAAATAGATTCCTCGCTAAAAATTCCGAAACTCTTCAACCTACACTTGTCGTAATTGATGCATTTAGAAATCCATATGAAGCTATGTTCTTTAAAGATCGTTACTCCGCATTTTATTTATTCTCTGTTAACACCGATAATGAAACTCGAAAAAACCGATTAATCGAAAATAGCAAGTATAATTTAGAGGATATTATAAAAATTGACAGGACCGAATACCCACAGAATCCCACTGATATCGAACGGTTTTCAAACCAAAACATTCAGGAATGCCTTCAACTATCAGATGTTCATATTTATAATCCAACCTGTAAAGAACAAGATTTGAACTTGTTAAAAAAACAATTACTCAAATTCATTACACTTTTAGTGCATCCAGGTTTAGTCACCCCAACACATATAGAACGATGTATGCAAATCGCCTATAATGCAAAGCTAAATTCTGGATGTTTATCGCGCCAAGTAGGTGCTGTTGTTACTTCTTCAGATTATTCTATAAAAGCAATTGGATGGAATGATGTTCCAAAAGGTCAAGTTCCTTGTAATATTCGTAACCTATCATCTCTTATTAAAAATGATGATCACGAAGCGTTCAGCGAATATGAATTAACAGATAAAGAGTTCAAAGACCATATTAAGGATAAAACCAAAGACAAATTACACGGATCAGAGAAATCGAAAGAATCAAAGGAAATTTTTAATAGTAGATCATTTTCTTTTTGTTTTAAAGATGTATACAACAGTGTGAAAAATGAGAAAAATCAAGTTCACACACGATCACTACATGCTGAAGAAAATGCATTTTTACAAATAGCAAGATCTGGTGGAGGAACAGTAGAAAACGGCTTTTTATTCACTACAGCAAGCCCATGTGAATTATGCTCTAAAAAATCTTATCAAATGGGTATAAAAACAATATATTACATTGATCCTTATCCTGGGATTTCAAATTCACATATTTTAAACAGTGGTTCTAAAAAACCAGAGCTTTCTTTATTCTCAGGAGCCATTGGGAAAGCTTATCAACAAATGTATTCCCCAATAATGCCACTTAAGGATGAACTTTACTCGTTATTTGATATTTCCTTTAAAGTAAAAATCGCAGAAAAAACAACATAAAGGAGGATACTACCTCTAATTTCTATAGCTCCTGATATTAATCTGTTTTAGCACCTTAGCAATACGAAGGCTGGGCTTCGTACTGGCATCAGCGTATCGTCCGTGAACTGGATCTAACGGTTGAAGAAACCGTAGAATACGCTAAACTGAATTCCTCCGTCGTGCAGCCCTCACGGCAAAGCTTGAATCCATACTACCTGGGGTTGAAAATCTTTGAAGACATCGAACGCCGCTGGGACCGCGAGAAAATATTTGAGGTTCGTGAGTTGGAGTCCGATACCTCTTTTATCCGCAGCTATCTGTCCAAGGAACTGGTGAACGACCTCGATCTTTATGTTTTTGAGAAAAAAGGCCCGGAATGGAAAATCACCGACAAAGCATGGGAAAATGTACGGGATCAACTGGTGCTCGCTCGAGTCAACGGCGGCTCTCCTTACTTAGTTATAGAGGATGCCGACTTCGAGAAGAATGGCGAGCTATTTATAACCCACCGCTACGAAAGCATCGAGCTGGATCTGAAGTATCTGGAGCGCACGCTCCCGCATATCTATTCGTTATGGGGTCGGACTGTTCATCTACAGACCGTCGTGGAGGATAAAAAGGCGCGGTTCTCGTATGATGGCAAGAAGGTACAGCGGAAGTTTATTTAGGGGTTAGCTTTACGAAGGCCCACAGAGCATCAGCGCTCTGTGGGCCTTCTTCATTTTAGTTGTTATGTTATTACCACTCTGGTAAGGGCACTATTATAACGACTGGACCCGGGTTAGACTTCCCATCAATAACCGTGAAATTAGTTCCGATAAAGGTGGATATTTTGTTCGTTAGATTTAAATGGGACATTACTCTATAGTTACCATCAGGTAAATAAAAATCAAATTTGCCATCAATCATTGAAACAGTTAACTGAAAAGTAGATCCCGACTCCGTACTAATCACAAAAAATAATCCGTCTGCTAAGTTCGATCCATCTGAATAGGTTAAAGTACCTGTAATATTTTTTTGAGGTAATGCTATATGGATTGAAACCGGACTAGTCTGCTCCTTCCCTATTGTAATAGGAAAGCTTAGCGGTGTTTGATTTTGATTCAAATCAGTAAATGTATTAACTTCATATGACCCCTCCGGTAAGTAAAGGTTAAATTCTCCATTTTTTACTTGGAAGAAGTTTTTAGTAGCAGGCTTCTCGGAACCAGTGCTAACAAGGCCGAGCCATCCATTTACCTGTGATCCCTCCTCAGAACTAATTGTCCCCGTATACTTCTTTGGCACTATAATATTTAGTAGATTCGGTTCAGGTTGGTCATTTGCTATTATAAAAGAATAATTTAGTCGTATTTGCTCTATGCCGCTAGATAAATTAATTAATTGATAGGCACCTTCAGGCAAAAACAAGGTAAATATTCCTTGGTAAATAGCTGCAGTGAAAAAGGACTGGGAACCATCTACATTAGTCTTATATACGGTTATAGATCCATTTGTTATAACACTTCCATCCGCATTTTGAACACTACCAACATATGCTTTAGGTATCGTAATTGCCAACGGACTTGGGATCGTCTTACCGTTAATCACCGTGAACCTATAATCTATTGAAATTCTATTAGCGATATTATTGACGAAAAAATTATCTGCCTGGTAGTTACCGTCAGACAAATACAGGCTATACTCGCCCTCTAGAACCTGTGCGAAATAACCTGGAACCTCTGGACTATCTGTTCTATGCACCATAAGTGTTCCGGAAGGTACTACTGATCCATCTACCCTAGCGATAGTCCCAGTAGTCTTAGGAGGAATTATTATAGCAAGTTGACTTGGGTCAATCTGACCATTAACAATCTTGAGTTTATAATTTAGTGAGATTTGCTCTTTGGTTTCATTATTAATCTGATTAACTAGATATGTTCCATCCGGTAAGTACAAAGTAAATCCACCTTCTACTATTTGTGCATTGAAAATAGCAGATACATTGGGCTCTATCCTTGAAATAGTTAACGAACCGTTTCTTACTGAAGTACCATCATGAAACTTAACACTACCTTGATGTCCTTCTGGGATTACAATATCAAGCGAACTAGGGTCAGGCTGTCCATTAGATACTTTGAAAATATAATATAACGAAATCTGCTCCGATGAGTTTAAATCAGAAACCTCTGTAATTAGATAATCTCCATCATGTAAATTAATATTAAATTTCCCGTCAATCACCATTGTTCCGTAACCAATACTCATATCATTTTCAACCTTTTTCAAAGAAAGAATGCCCTCTTTAAATAATTTCTGACCATCTGCACGTGTAACTGTTCCAAATACATTATTCACTGGTCCAGGCGTGCTTGTTGGTGCTGGTGGTGTCACTTCAGGCGTAAATGTCGGCATTGGAGTTGGTAATGGAGATACAATAGGCGTTGGCGTTGGCGTTGGCGCTGGTGTTGGTGTTGGTGTTGGTGTAGTTACCGGTGTCGGTGCCGGTGTTACCGTTGGTACCGTTCCCGTTCCCCCCGGTGATGATCCGCCTGGCGAACCAGAAGAACCAGATGTTATTCCTGCAGGAGCCTGTGTAGGTGTTGATACTGATCTAGTTACACCGTTAATAGTTATGCTCACATTTGAAGATACATCTTTTCCAACTTCTAAATTACGTGGGGCTTGTTCCATAATAATTCCGAGTGCATTTATAATTGCATGAACAATCGTCCCATTCCCTACAACATTCGTACTAGCGTTCAGAATCAAAGTTTGAATACTCACTCCATTAGCAGCTTCAATAGTTGCCGCAGATTGAACCTGAAGCTTATCAATAACTGTTGAACCTATAGCAACAATTCTAATCGTCCCTATCTTCTTATCAACAATCACTGAGGTTAGTCTAACATTTTCGAACTGAACACTGTGAGCTCCCCCACCTTTAACCGTAGTAATACCGTTAACCGTGACATCTTTTAACAATATATCTCCCTCGGCAATTCCTTCTGCGAGTAATAAGTTACCCGTGATAGTCATGTTTCTTAGTGTTACATTAGGAGAGTTAATAACTACGTCTCCGCTTACTTTCTCATTCCCTGTTAAAGGACCATAAGTACCCGCTATATCGTACGAGAGGCTTCCTATAGAAGCTTCATTCTTGATCGTTAAGGATCTGTCCAAGATTACGATAGCCTCTGCACGAGTAGCAAATGATTCTGGATGAAAGGTGTTATCCGCATATCCCGACATTATTCCTTTATCGTATACAGACCCTATAGCCCCTTTACTCCATACAGGACTAGCTGATGTGTCGATAAACTTATTAGTTGAATCTGAAGAAGACAGTGCAAGTAATTTACTAATAATCACCGCAAATTCTTGTCGTGTGACCTTCTTATTAGGCCCGAATGAACCATCTGAATAACCTTGTATGTATCCTGCCGCATTCGCCACTAAAAGACCTGAATAATACCAATCTGAAGCTTTTACATCTTTAAAAGAATGCTCCTCTGTCTTAACAAATCCAAAAGACTTATTGATTAGCACAACCAATTCAGCTCTTGTAATCGAATGATCCGGTTTAAAATCCCCGTCTGGATAACCTGATACTAGTCCTTTCTCCATCCATTTCGTAATTTGCGCTTCAGCCCAAGTCCCTTGAATATCAGAAGCCTTACTTGCAAAAATCGTACCGAAAGGTAATGAGGTAAGACAAACAATAAGCATGAATACGATAGTTTTCTTTAATAAAACCTGTTTAGTAATCACTTTACTCCTCCTATTTATGTATAAAATGAACTACAGATACTTCTAATCCTTTAACTATTAGTTCAATAGTGCTAGAGAATTCATAGCGATCATATCATACTGTTTTTTACATAGGTGTCTTATTTTGTCGATCATGATATGTTGTTTTCTTGTCTATTAGATCCGCTCCAGATGCTTCTATTATTAGCACGTTAAAAAGCCCGCAGCGTATAACCCGCTGCGGACCTTCTTACGTCGACACCCCGTATCGACTGAATAATTGAACTTTGCAAATGCTGCTGAGGTAAAAGTAACGTAGGGGAAGTTTGGAACTGTAGGAGCGTAGCGTTCGCCTTTGTTTCTGGATTTAATCCGCTAAGGAATAATCAATAAATTCAGAGACAACAGCGACCGAAAGTCCAAACATTCCCCGAAGTTACGATCATCACCGAGCAGCATTTGCCCTTACACATCATTCGGTCGATTTTTTCACAGGAACATAAATCTCCATCACCGTATCCGGCCGCGAATGGCAGCGTTCGTCATAGAATTCGAAATCCAGCTTACTGTCATCATAGAAGTAGCCGCTGTCCTTAAACCATTCTTCGAAGATATACTTCCAAGTGCTTTTTATAACCTGTGCAAACTGTATTTGCTCTGTATCCGTTGAAGTATCCACTGGCGGCGTTGTGAACACAGCATATTCGGCTTCCGGCACATCCATCGTCAGCATATCCTTTTCCACCTTGGAGTAGTCCTCTACAATAACACCTAGAAGATAGGTGGCATTGCCATTATCCGAGGAAGGAATACACAAACCGACTTCTCCGTGTTTAGGCGGATTTAATATTTTATACATTTTAGACTCCAGATTCTCACCCTCATAATGACTCCAAAAAGAAGCAATATCCTTAGTGTACATACTTCCTGCAACATTAGTTTGGATCCCATACCCAGCGACCTTAAATGCAGGCTGGCGAACAATAACAGGGTTCATTATAAAACCTCCGATTTCAAATCGTGTTTTTCCTTTAGTAAATCCGTCCATCCGTGCGGCATACTGTGTCGGGCTATAGCCAAAAGCCTTGCGAAAGGCCTTAGTGAATCCACTTTGTGTCTCAAAACCATAGTCCAGCGCAATATCAATGATTCTTCTACCGGCAAACAATTCAATTGACGCTAAAGATAATTTCCGGCTCCGCACATATTCCATCACGGACATTTCCTTGCATAAGCTGAACACTCGGCAAAAATGATACACCGAATATCCAACCTCAGCGGCTATTTCTTCCACTGTTATATTTTCTTTGATATGAGCTTCAATATATTCAACACATTTCTCTATATCTTTACTGTAATTCAAGTGCAGCACCAGCCTTCCCCCGTACGGTGATTTCATTATATCAACTGCAAGCGAGGAGGATTGTTCCTGTTTTGCTGAGCTGTATAATTAACTGTACAACAACAAGAGCTTGTTCCACTAATGAAATGCATCGCCCCCATTAGCTTACGGACCCAGATGACGTTATTGGCAAACATATGGCCTTTTGAGCGGAGTTTCGGACTCCAGTGCAGCTATTACTCAAAAAGCAGCTCATATTTAGTGCTTTTCCTGCTAATAGCGTCTATGGAGTCCGATAACCTTCGAAATGTGTTTAAAATCAACCTTTAGGGTCACCTATGTCCTTTAGCAGCTCCGAACTTTCTACATAAAACAACCAAATTAGTCAGATGGGGGGCGGCGGCCTTAAGATCAACATAAAGAGGGTAAAAGGAGGTAGATAAAAAAATGAAAGGGCAAAAAAGGGTGCCCCATAGCCATTTTCATGGCTTTTGGAACACCCACGTACTTTAAAGGAACTCTTTTTACCGATTAAGCAGACTGCCCACATACTTCAGCAGCTCATTAGCGCAGATGGGGCAATAGTGATGCCCATCAATCAGTCTAGCGCACACCTCATTGATCCGTTTGAGCTGACTTTCATCCGGCGTTTTGGACGAGGTGGTGATTTTGACGATATCTTTGAGATCTGTGAATAACTTCTTCTCAATTGCTTCCCGCAGGCGGTCGTGGTTGTTGTACTCGAATTTCTTCCCTTTGCGTGAATACGCGGAAATCCGGATCAGGATCTCTTCACGGAACGCTTTTTTCGCATTCTCTGAGATACCAATTTGCTCTTCAATCGAACGCATTAACCGCTCATCCGGCTCCATCTCCTCATCCGTCAACGGATCGCGGATTTTAGACCAATTGCAGAAGGCTTCGATATTATCAAGATAATTCTCAAATAATGTCTTGGCGGACTCCTCAAAGGAGTAGACGAAGGCCTTTTGCACTTCGCTTTTAGCTAAAATGTCATATTCTTTGCGGGCAATGGAGATGAAGTTCAAATAACGCTCCCGCTCCTCTTTTGTAATCGATGGATGCTGATCCAGTCCGTCTTTAATAGCCCGCAGGACATCCAGTGCGTTCATGCACTGCAGATCACCTTTGATCAAAGCGCTGGAAATCCGGTTGATAACATACCGTGGATCTATTCCGGACATGCCTTCATCCAAATACTCCGTTTGCATCTCTTTGAGATCTGCTTCTTTGTAGCCCTCAACCTCTTCCCCATCATACATCCGGAGCTTTTTGATCAGATCCATGCCTTGTTTTTTACTTTCTTTCAGACGGGTCAGGATCGAGAAAATAGCAGCGGCACGCAGCGCATGCGGCGCAATATGCACATGGTTCATATCACTCTGGGCGATCAGCTTCGCGTAGATTTTTTCCTCTTCCGACACTCTTAGGTTATACGGAACAGGCATGACAATCATACGGGACTGGAGCGCTTCATTCTTTTTATTAGAAATAAATGACTTATACTCGGTTTCATTGGTGTGAGCGATGATCATTTCGTCCGCACTGATCAGCGCGAATCGGCCAGCCTTGAAATTGCCTTCTTGTGTCAGTGATAGCAGGTTCCATAGAAATTTTTCGTCGCATTTGAGCATTTCTTGAAATTCCATCAGTCCACGGTTAGCTTTATTGAGCTCTCCGTCAAAACGGTATGCACGTGGATCAGATTCCGAACCAAATTCAGTAATGGTCGAAAAGTCGATACTTCCTGTCAAATCGGCGATATCTTGCGACTTCGGATCGGATGGACTAAAGGTACCAATCCCTACCCGCTCTTCTTCTGACAAAATGACACGAGTCACTTTGACCTGCTCAATATCTCCCGCATATTCATTTCTCAGCCGCATCTGGCAAGACGGGCATAGGTTGCCCTCAATACGTACACCGAGCTCCTTTTCAATCTCTGGACGAAGCTCCAGGGGGATCAAATGTAGTGGGTCCTCATGCATCGGGCAGCCCTCTATTGCATATACCGCACCCGCATCGGTCCGCGAGTACTGTTCCAAACCACGTTTTAGCAGCGTGACTAGGGTCGATTTCCCCCCACTGACAGGTCCCATCAATAACAGAATCCGTTTACGAACATCTAGCCGGCGTGCTGCAGAATGAAAATATTCCTCCACTAACTTTTCGACTGCACGATCAAGTCCAAAAATCTCCTGTTCAAAAAACTTATAACGTTTGCGTCCGTTTATGTCCTCTACGCCATGCGACTTGATCATGTCATAAACGCGGGAGTGAGCGGTTTTAGCGGGAGAGGGGTCTTTTTTCAAAAGTTCTATATACTGCTTGAAGGTCCCGCTCCACGCCAAACGGTCGTTCTCAGCCCGATACGAAGCTATTCGCTCAAAAATATCCATTGCTCGCTGCCTCCTCTTGCGCTCCTACTTGCTCTCCTATAGCGTTAAAAAGTGTATTACATACCTATGCGGCAAGCGCGGAATAGTTGACCTCTTTTTTGCTGTGCTATAATAGAGAATCATAAAATCGCAGTAAAACCTTAATGGAAACCCGAAAATAAAGGGCTACGGGAGTGACACTATGGCGGTACGACATGAAACGGAGCTGTATGCTCCTTTGAAGGTTTTTTTTGAAAAGCAAGGATACAGCATCAAGGGAGAGGTTCGGACTTGTGATTTGGTGGGTATTCGTGAGGATTTAGAGCACCCTCTAATCGTAGAGATGAAAAAATCGTTCAACCTCGCCTTGCTCCTGCAAGGCGTGGAACGGCTAAAGCTCAGTCCTACGGTCTATCTCGCAGTGGAACGTGTCCGTGATAAAAAAGGGGCGGTGAACCAGCGCTGGGGCGAGCTTAGCGGACTGTGTCGCCGTCTTGGTCTCGGGCTGATCACCGTTGTTTTTTATAAGACCAAAGCCCCGCTGGTCGAGGTGCTCGTGGAGCCAAACGAGACACCACCTGCGCAGCGCAGCAACAAGCGGCGGCGCGAACGTCTGCTCTATGAGTTCCGCGAGCGCAGCGGAGACTACAACATCGGCGGCAGCACGCGCGTCAAGCTCGTGACGGCCTACCGCGAGAAAGCGCTGCGTGTCGCGCTTTCTCTACAGGCAGCGGAGGCGGAAGCCGCCGTCGCTGCCGAGAAGGCCGCTGCGAAGGCTTCGCTCGCAGCGGGCAAACGTGCAGCGGCGAGCACCGCTGCACAGGCTCCGGCGCTGAGCTCAGCGCCGGAGGGGCTTGCTGCCGGGGACACGGCAGCACGGGAGGCAGCGGCGGCTGGCACGCGAAGCGGTGCCCCTAGCGCTGCCTCAAGCGCCCGCTCGGCCGGGATCTCTCCGGCCGAGCTGCGGAAGCGTAGCGGCGTACCGAACGCCGCCGCTATGCTGCAGCACAACTACTACGGCTGGTTCCACCGTGTCAGCCGTGGGCGGTATACCCTGACCCCAGCCGGTCAGGCCGCGCTAGTGGAATACGCCGCTATCACTGGCGGCGTACCCCATGACAGCAATCATCACAGTAATTAGCTTGCCTATACTAAACAAAAAATTCTTTCAATTTCAAATTTTTGCTGGAGCCTTTATCTTTTTCTCTGCTTTTGATCTTTCACTTCGATTTTGATCTTT
>NZ_NFUX01000120.1:0-10466 GCF_002264385.1 Paenibacillus sp. VTT E-133280 | reverse complement strand
CAACAATCCCTTAACCTCAGTCCATTTATGGCGTTTTACGATATCGTCGTACCTAAAGATAATATGCTACGACAAATAAATGACCTCGTAGATTTTTCTTTTGTCCATGAAGAATTACAGAATAAATATTGCCTAGATAATGGTCGAAATGCTGTGCCTCCCATTCGAATGTTCAAGTACTTACTTCTAATTCTCAAGGAATACATGCCTGAGTATCATGTTTAAGTTCTGATGTATGTTTTTCATAAGTTCGTTTGATATCAGTGCCCTTCCTCATCGCCAGTTTTCTCTCTATACCTATGGGAGTGTGGGATCCTGCCGTTTACTGTTGTATACCCTTCAAAGTGATGGTAATGACTGCCTCCTACCAAAGGAATTGCGGGCCCTGTTGTACCTCTAATTAGGTGAACATGCTGATCATTAAATGAGGTTTCTACATTATAATTATGAACATGCGGGACTCCACTAGGAGCTGGATTACGGAAAGAAACCGTTCGTCATCAACATTGAGCAAGTAACGAAACTGAATAATACCTTTCGAACTGCATTATGGTCGGGAGAATATTTTCAAGTTACAGTTATGAGCATTCCGGTTGGAGATGACATTGGTTTAGAAGTACACCCTCATACAGACCAATTTATCCGAATTGAAGAGGACCAGGGTCTCGTTCAAATGGGTGACTCGAAAAATAAGCTGGATTTTGAGACAATGGTCTACGATAACTATGCCATATTGATCCCTGCAGGCAAATGGCATAACTTAACGAACACTGGAAATATACCGTTAAAAGTTTATGTTATTTACGCGCCACCAGAGCATCCGACCGGAACCATACATGTTACAAAGGCGGAGGCAATGGTATCACATTGATAGACGACGCTTTAAATTTAGTATTTATAACTTCAGTTTCATTCAGCAGACAATTATCGAATAGAACAACTGATTTGAAGAAACATAATGTCAAACATGTACGCAATGCGCCAACATTAGTCCCCTCCTTAGTTAAATGAGCCTTTCACCGGATAAAGTTGAGTGAAAGGCTTCTTTCTCGTGTTCATATCCTTTTGCTATCTTCATAACTTCTTCATAAGCTGCAAATTTGTTCTTCATAACTCTCTTATATAGTGTAACTATAAGGAGGAGATACAAATGAAGAAACTTTGGATTGGATTATCAGCATTGGTACTTGTTATGGGGATTGGAACCGCTGGCGCTTACGCTGCAACAGCAAACAATGATACTAACGGCAGCAGTTTTTTCGAAAAAATGCTACCCTTTTCCAAACAAATGCACCCAAACCTGTCAGAGGACCAAATCAAGCAAATGCATGACAATTGCAGCACTTCAAACGGTACGGGAAGTTCAGGAATGATGCAGAATTCTCAATATAGCAGGGGTATGATGAACTTCTAATCCGATCATGATAAGATAAGACCTCATAGAAATGAGGTCTGTCTCATTTTAACAACAAAGCAGGTGATGAAGTTCGTGAAAATTTTAGTGGTGGATGATGAAGAAAATATCCTGCAGGTCATTAAGGCTTATTTGGAAAAGAATAATTATATTGTGTACAAAGCCGATACAGGAAGAGGCGCGATTCATCTTTTTGAAAACTTACAGCCCGATCTGATCGTGCTGGATTTGATGCTTCCGGATATGACCGGAGAGGAAGTATGCAGAATGGTACGTAAATCATCGAACGTTCCGATACTCATGCTGACTGCAAAGAGCAGTGAGGACGATATGGTGAATGGGCTCATGATTGGAGCCGATGATTATATTACCAAACCATTCAGCCCAAGAGAGCTGCTCGCCCGGGTGATTAGTCTTTTAAGAAGAACCAATCAGCGGGAACAAGGGAATATGTCACTGCTGTCATATGCGCAAGGCTGTTTAACAATGGATTTGGAACGTTATGAGGTGAGAATTCACGAGGAGCCCGTATCCCTTACCCATATGGAGTTTAAGCTGCTGGAAATTTTAGCGAAGCATCCGAAGAGAGTGTTCTCACGCCTTGAACTGGTTAACCTTACCCAGGGTGATACCTTTGAAGGATTCGAGCGAACCATCGATGTTCATATCAAGAATATTAGACAAAAAATTGGCGATGACCCTAAACACCCTGTTTTTATCGGTACAGTATTTGGAGTGGGATATAAATTCTTGGTGAGTCCGGATGAGAAATAGAGGCGGATTGAGCAGAAAGCTTCTTATATCCCATGCCGGTGTGGCTCTTGCTGCGCTTCTGTCTATTGTCCTGCTTGTCAACATAGTAATGAATGTTTCGTTCAACCAATATCAGAAAAACCAGGAGCGGGCGGAAATACAAACGTTACTGGAAGTTCTAAAAGAAGCTTATAATGAGTCAACCAGCCAATGGAATACAAATGTATGGATGATGATTTCGCACCAGGCGATGGTTAGTGAATATATCGTTCGTGTATATGACAAAGACCACCAATTGATTTGGGACACTAGCCAAATGGGGATGCAAAGAGAAGTGAATTCCCAGCCTAAGCAAGACACCATTACAAAAGCAATCGTAAAAGACAATCAGCAGGTCGGGACATTGGAATTTCAACCAGTGAACGAAACATCGCAAAGCCAAAATCAGCAGTTTCTGCGAATGTTTAATACATTGTTATGGGCCGCAATGATTCTCGTTATTGCCGGGACGTATCTGTTTAGCCGCTATATGGCCAAAAGCATTAGCAAGCCTCTTTTAGAGATTAAAGATATCGCTTCGCGAATGAGAGAGGGAGATCTCACTTCCCGGGTTGAAGTTATAAATCAAAATACAGAGATTGATGACGTGGGGCGTGCGCTCAATCATTTGGCTGAAGGGTTGGAAAAGCAAGATCAGTTAAGGAAATCACTGACTGCTGATGTGGCGCATGAGCTGCGAACGCCCTTAACTACTATACAAAGCCATTTGGAAGCTTTTCAGGATGGCATATGGGAACCGACGCCGAATAAGCTTCAAGTGTGTCATGATCAAGTCCTGCGACTGGTTCGACTCATCAGTGATTTGGAAAATCTGGCTGCAGTAGAGAATCCAATGGTTCAGCTGAAGACGGAGATCGTATCTCTTAACGATATTGTTGAGATGTCGTTAAATACAGTATCCAGCCAGTTTAGGCATAAAGGACTTACAGCTGACCTGATAAGTACAAATGACGTTTGGATCACAGGGGACCGTTCGCGGCTCGTTCAGGTATTCGTAAATCTGATAAGCAATGCATTCAAATATACGAGTTCTGGAAGTATTCATATTGAAGTGTTAAAAGAGAAAGCAGAGGGCGTAGTCATCGTATCCGATACCGGAATGGGAATACCTGAAGGTGAACTTTCCTATATCTTTGAACGTTTCTACCGCGGGGAGAAATCAAGGAATCGAAAGACTGGCGGAGCCGGAATAGGACTAGCGGTTGTTAAAGCCATAGTGGATGCTCATGCCGGATCTATTCATGTTGAAAGTGAGAATAAAAAGGGAACTACTGTTTGTGTTCGTCTTCCATTAATTCGATGAAAGGATGAGAGGAAATGATGATGGGTTATGGCTCTGGGTTCGGAACATTTGGATTAGTCATCAATTTTTTACTGATCGTAGGTGTAATCTATTTGGTGATAAAATGGGTTGGGGGCAATGGGAATTCACGATTTATTGACAATACTCCAGAGAGAATCTTGGATGAACGCTTTGCAAGAGGTGAAATCACGGAGGAAGATTATTACCGGATGAAGAGCATTTTGCGGGATTGATAACATTAATGGAGATATGGCAAAAGAACAAGGAGCCCACCTCATTTGATTTATCTCCCTCCTGGTTTGTTTATAATTCTAAAAAGATCATCTTTTGGGGAAACGAGAAATATTTGCTCAGAAAGAAACTTATCCATCAAGCAATTCTAAACCGGATGTCTTTAAATGTTCACTTGATCAGCGGTGAAACGTATTGTGGTGTATGTAAGGAGCATGAATTATAACCACACATAACTCATCTACAATAAAAACATCAACATAAGCAACATACAGAGGAGGTATACAGATGGAGTGGTCTTTATTACTGTTGTTGATTTGTTCGCTAATGATGATGTTTGGGATGAAAATGTTGCATGGTCAAGGATCTTTTTCAAACGGAACAAAATCAGAGTGGAGTCTTGAGAAAGAATACAATGAGCTAAGAGTGCAGAATGAACAATTGAAAAAAATCCGCCATTTGTCTAAATAAATCATATTCTTAGAAATAAATAAACGACATGAGAAGATAATACTGAGGAGGAATTTAAGATGGATTGGTCAATACTGCTGTTGTTAATTTGTTCGTTAATGATGATATTTATGATGTTTGGGATGCGGAGGACGCATGGTCAAGTTGGAGGCTCTAATCAGTCACAATCAGATTGGAGTCTTCATCAAGACTATAATGAGATAAAAGTGCAAAACGAACAATTGAAAAAAGAAATCGGAAAGTTATCCATTAACTAAGTGTACTATCCTAGTGTCTAAATTATATCTTCAATACAAAGGCATAAAAATGTACAGGAACTAGAATGTATGGTAGGTGAGAATAGTGTTTAAACATCGAGTGTTAATTGTAGATAATACAGGGCTACGAGAAATTCGATCCGCTTTTACTTATTGGGTCAATAATAGAAGCAACTACGGGTCAGGAAGCGCTGGCGATGATAAAAAATCATCCCTTTGATATTATCCTATTGGATGCCAGAATACCGGATATGGATGGATGCCAAGTATGCCAAATACTTAGAGAAACAGACACTATACCGATTCTTATGCTCTCATCGTGTACAGAACTCAAGAATAAAGTTCGTTGTTTTCGGATCGGTGCGGATGATTTCTTAACCAAATCTTTTGATTTGGAAGAATTGTTAGCCCGAATGAATGCTTTATTACGCCGGGTAGCGATGACACAAACTTCCTTTTCAATGGCAAATACGTTGAATTTCTCGAGGATAAAGCTACACTTTAATCTTAGAGAGATTCAAATAGATGAGACTGTTGTATCACTAACTGAAAAGGAGATGGAGTTACTCGCTACCCTTGCTAAGAACAGTCAATTCGTATCTACCAGAGATGAACTGATAGATAGTATATTCGGATACGATGGGGGGACACGTGTTATAGATTCTCATATTAAAAATATATGTAAGAAACTGAAAAGTGCGGGTTTAGAATATAACCCTATACAAACAATAAGAGGAGTTGGATACAAGTTCTTAGTTTTCACTGAGAACGAGTAGTGAAAAAATCACATTAAGCCGGGCTGAATAATGAGTTATCTTAATTAAAAAGGTCTAAGAAAAGAGGGGCATGCTTCGGCAGCTCCTCTTTTTGCTATATCAATTGGAAATGTTAGTAACTCAACTTGAGTAAAAATACATAAAACAGGGCATCCCTAATGAAAAATGAAATGAAGTAGGTGAGAGCATATTGGTATAAAAAAATAGTTATTACGATTGCCCTCTTTATTATGGTATTTCATCCGTCTGATACAGTTCACGGACAATAGAGGTACCGGCGAAAGTCGCTTTTATTCGGAACGGCAACGTAGGGTGTATGTAAATGGTACGGAGAGCCAGGTATCTAGTTCGGGGAAGGCTTTGAGCCTAGATTGGTCCGCTGATGGAGTGTTACTTTCCTATGTTGAAGAAGATGGAGAAAATCCGCCTCAGCAGAGCGTTAAGATCTATGATGTTAGCACCAAAAAAACAATAAAAATCTATAAAGGGTATTTGTCGAGGTGGACTCCCCACGGTAGTATTCTTGCCTATAAATACAGTACTGTGCTCAATGTTTCAGACTTGAAGAAGTTTAATAACGCTGCAATTGGAGTAGATGAATATGTCTGGATTCCTGACGGCAGCGGATTTATTCTATCAAAAAATGGCGACCTCACACCGGAAGGTTGAATGGGAGCGACGCTTTATAAGAAGATACTGCCGAAGAATTGGGCGGGGGCGAGCTCTTTGGAGAACGTCGAAAAATTTTATAGGCTATCGAATGAGATATCAAATAACGGTTCAAAAATCATTGCGGTCAATCCCAGTGATTTTTCTTTCTCGCGGAGCGGCAGCTGGCTTTCATTTGTTGTATCACCAACAGCATCCTGGTCTATGGACAGCAATATGGTTTGCGCGATCTCATCCGATGGTCGTCATTTTGAAGTATTGGATGAAATCATTTTAGAAGTCGGACGTCCGAAATGGGCACCTTCGAAAGACAGCTTAGCGTATATTGCAGGTGGGGGAAGACTTGTGTTTGGGTTTAAGGAGAAAGATTTAATGACGAAGGAATTCCCTACATTTACAACTTATACACCGGAGAATTACGCCGACTTGGATTTTGCTTGGAAGGACGACGATACGATTTACGTCTCTCGGGTTAAAGAAGCGGAATGGTCAAATGATTTTTCTAAACTCCCTTTGCCAGCTTTATATATTGTGGATACCGTATCAGGCGAACAAACCACCAAGGTTACAATTCCACCAGAAGGATATGGCGATTACGGTCCCGACTACATTCATTCCGTCGATAAATTGATTTGGATACGAAAATACCATTATACAGACACGAATATCTGGATTTCCAATCCTGGCGGAAGTGACGCATACCTATGGCTGAAAAGTGCCGCCTCGCCGGTAATTTATCATCGTCGAAAGGATTCCTAACAGTAATTTCATTCAACTAACGGAAAGATTAGATGAATAAACTAGCGGCAGTTTAAGAGTTTTTCTCGTGCTGTTTTTTTACTGGTGTCCATCTAATTTCAGGAAGAGTTTCCGCTTGTGTACCTAGTGGTTCTTCCGGATTCGGACCGGGTCTCTGGCCGCCGGACGTCCAACTGTATGCCAAAAACAGTTCATGCTCAGGCTACTTTTATTTTCTCTTAATAGTGTCGGTCGCATTACGGATACCTTCCTCTAGGTTATCAGTCTATAACTTATTTATCAAAGGCTGACGATTTCTTAGCTCCAAAACCTTGTAGAATCAACGATTCCAGTCTAAACTATATTTTCTTCATATATCTGAGTGGAAAATAGGGTTAGTGATGAGAGATAAGATGACAGAACAAAATGAATTTTTATTTGCTGTAGGCAAATTTTGTCAGTAAGTTGAGCGACGAAATGTACTAGAAATAAGTCCATAAAAATCACATTCTTTCAACATTGAGTCCACACATAATCCTTCTACAATGGAAATGATAAAAGAGAGCTTTTTATAAAGGAAGTAAACCAATGGTTTTATTTTGGTTACCGTTATTGATTCTCTAAATTTGTTGATATGAGTTAGTTCTTACAATTTTATTCGTTGCTTTCTTTTCATTCCGAACATCATAACTACCATTGAGTATGATGACTAATCATCGAGTATTAATTATTCATAGTGACCGAAATATCAGAAATTTGCTTCGGATTTTTTTATTGGAAAAAGGATTTTCGATAAAGGTAGCAGCAACGTGTAGTTATGCGTTAACTATGGTGAAAAAGCATTCTTTTAATATCATCCTATTGGATGACTTATTGCCGGATATAGAAGAATCCCATGTTCTCGAAATCGTTAAAGATACTAAATGGATACCACTCCTTGAGCTTTCTGCGGGCAAAGCAACATTGGATAAAGTGGGTTGTTTTGGGGTGGACAGTTACTTGGTCAATCCTTTTCATTTACAGGAAAGTTAAGCCGAATGAATTCTTTATTGAGCAGATCAACCCTAATACAAGCTTCACAAGTTCCTCTAACAGAATTACATGTTATGGATTCGTCGGATATGAAAATACGATTAGATGATAACGAGCTTTATATGCAGGGAACATCCATTCCTTTAACTAAAAAAGAGACTGTATTACTTGTTACACTTGCAAAGAGTAAACAACGTGTATTTACCCGTAAAGAATTGGTAGAGGAAATGTTTGGAATTGATTATAGGGGAGGATACCGAATTGTTTATACCCATATAAAAAACATACGAAAAAAACTTAACAGTGCAGGTTTGGAATATAGTCCTTAACAAACCATACGGGGAGTGGGATATAAGTTCCTTGTTTCTAGAGAGGACGAATAATGAACTCATGGGTCTAAAGGATTTGTAATGTTCTTTATAACTGTTTGATAATCCATTCTTTCTAAAGCTTTCAGGGAAGAAATATTAAAAGGCGGGTTGATATGAAATTATCGCGAAAGCTAATGCTCTTTATTTCCACCGTTACTTTGCTACTGACGATTTCACAAGGTACATACGCTATTCTTGGAATGGAATCTCAAATAGAACATATTGCTTCGCAAAAAATGATATCCAACAGTTCAATGGCGATGGCATTGATTAATGAGAAATTCCCAGGTGAATGGATATTAAAAGAAGGAAAGTTGTATTAAGGGGACCTTATCATTGATGGTAGCGATGTAGTGACGGATTCCATAGGGAGCTTAACAGGAGACGAAATTATTATATTCAAAGGAAATAAGAGTGTAGCTATATCAGGCGAGATGGAACAGGGTGAAGCAATGCTACCTGAAATCCAACTGCTATGAACGAATTTGTCAATTCCCCTGTATTCCCCTTTTAACCAAGGTGTTTTCAATCCTTTGGGCATAGAGACAAAACCTGATGCCATCTATATGAGCCGCAAGACAATGACGAACATCCGCCAGAATCTGTTCTGGGCTCTTGGTTACAATACACTGGGGATTCCTATTGCTGCTATCGGTCTCTTGGCTCCTTGGGTCGCAGGAGCAGCTATGGCACTAAGTTCTGTATCCGTAGTTCTAAATGCCCTTCGCTTACAACGAGTAAAACTATAATGATTTAGCGATACAGAAATCCTTTACAAAAACAAAAGTTTGTGACACCTACATTCGATGTTTTCTATAAAAAAAGACTTCGAAGTATATCTTCGAAGTCTTTTTGCAATCTTTCTTTATTACTGATTCATACCAGCCATTCCGCTTACAATCTCAGGATTAACCATCCCAAAGATCATGGCGATGTGTGCAACAACGAGAAACCCGCTGACGAGAATAAAGTGAAGCTTGAGCTTTCCTTCTTCCGAACGTTTACGGCCGATAAGCCCAAGCTCCAAAAGAGCCAGAGGCAGCAGGAAGAATACGCCACTGAGGTAAAATCCAACCGCGACTACGTCTACCCAGGAATGCCACTCTCCATTTACGGTCAGAGGGACAAAAGCTGTCGGGAAGAGATACAAGAAAACTCCTGTAAAGTAGAGACCGGCCAAAATACTGCAGATTCGGTTAAACGCCTTTAATCCACCCTGGACGTTTTTGTTGAAAAGGATAAAGAACTCGGTTACTGTAATAGTCTCAGCAAAAATGACGGGGATTGCCATAAAGATGATCAGATTCCACGGCTGGCTGTCCATAAGAAGGGACATGTAATGAGTCATGTTCATTGATTAATTCCCTCCATTTATATAATTACTGCAAGAGTTATCATATGTGGAAAGTTTGTAGAAGAGATTGGAGAAGGAGTATCAATAGATGGAAAATAGAGTTGAAGATATAGAGTATAGAATTCGTTTAGAAGATAGGTATACTACGTGGATTGAAAGTGAAGGGGAAGTATGGAATACCTAGGAGTGGATTCAGAATTACTCATGCGGTGGCTGATGGTATGGGGAGCCTGGGCAGTCCTCATAAGTTTATTGATAAATGTGGTCATAAGTGTTGTAGGAATCATTCCATCAGTGGCACTAACGACTGTGAATATGTTAGTCTTTGGTGTGGTTCCCGGGTTTCTTCTCTCTTGGATCGGAGAAGTTTTAGGGGCAGCCGTCTCTTATCTTCTTTATCGCAAAGGTACCTTAACTTATAAGGAGAAATATCGTCCGAATAAAACCATCAAATGGCAGTCCCAGATTCAATCATTAAGTCCGAAGCGTCAGTTTTTTAGCATAATAATTGTCCGATCAGCGCCGTTAATTCCTTCATCATTAGTCACTCTAATCTGCGTTATTTCCAAAGTAGGCTTTTCAAGTTTTATAGTTGCTTCTGCGATAGGTAAAATACCATCGTTGCTACTTGAGACACTCATTGGCTATGGATATGTTAATCTAATGGACACTAAATTCAAGTTAATGATTACAATTTTGTTTCTTTTATTGAGCACCATTATTTTTTATCTTGATAGAAAGAAAAAGGGATAATGCATGGACAATAGAAAAATAGTTACTTATATAAATAGGGTTTTTGCGTAATTAAAGCTCGAAAATCTGCATTATACACTAAAAAAGTGTAGAAACTATGTAGTTTAAAAATAAAAGTATAAAATTTGTGAAAGCATTGACAGGCGATTTCTTGATATATTAAAGTGTAATTAGTTACAAAATATTAACCAACTGCCGAATTTCGTATTGAAAACGGGGGAACCATTCCGGGTGAATTATTCTTGTGAGCAAGAGAATATAGGGAACCTTTAACCGAACCCTCA
>NZ_NFUX01000054.1:0-53495 GCF_002264385.1 Paenibacillus sp. VTT E-133280 | reverse complement strand
TTGCTTCATTGATTTACTTCGTGCAAAACTCGCTTCGAAAGCATTCGCTTCATAGTATAACATTTCTTCTTGGTGTAACGCCAAACTACAGCTCAACGATCTGCGACGTCCTCTTTACACCTACAAAAGCAGTTGAGCGAATGATCATCCACCATCCCCGATGCCTGCATAAAAGCATAGCATATTGTAGTACCCACAAACTTCATGCCTTTCTTCTTTAACACCTTACTCATCTCATCAGACCGAGACGTCGAAGCAGGTACATCTGCACGAGTCTTCCAATGATTAATAGTTGGCACACCTCCGACAAAGCTCCAGAGATAATCCGTAAAGCTTCCATATTCCTCGCAAATTTGCAAGTATACACCCGCATTACGAATGATAGAATCAATTTTCAATCGATTTCTAATAATCCCGGGGTCACTCATTAGCTCAGCAATTTTTGCCTCATCGTAATGGACAATCTTTTCCGGATCAAATCCGTCAAAAACCTCTCTGAAACGCGCTCGTTTTTTTAGTACCGTGTACCAGCTTAGCCCTGCTTGCATCCCTTCCAGCATAAGTAATTCAAACAGCTTGCGGTCATCGTACAGAGGTTTGCCCCACTCCTCATCATGATAGGCGATATATAGAGGATCATCATTGACCCAAGCACAGCGAGTGACTTCCATCCTGTTTCTCTCCTTTAATTATGCTTATGCATAGCTAAACCTTTACATCATCTATCACTGTAAACGAAAAAAAGGGAAGAACACAAGGTTCATCCCTAAAAAAGTTACTATTTTCTATAAGCTTACGTATTGCCAACCTCTTAAGGCTGGATCTGCACTCTCGTCTCTTTTTCCGGATCATCAGTGGTGTAGTAGAAGTTATAAATAGAAGCTTCTGTACCTTTAAAATCCTTATAAACATCAATTGCCTTGTTGTTTCCATCGCCAGTGAAATTAACGGTCACGGGCTTACCTAGAATACGTTCTTTCCCCAGTCCGATATGGGTCTGATTAATACCACCAAAGCGAGTATCATCACTTCCAGTTTCTACATAAAGATCGGCTCCCTGCATATAATACGTCCACTTCACAGGGTATCCGCCAAGTTGCTGGATAATTGTCTGTTTCTTTTGAGAGATGTTTGTTAAAAGAAGTGGTATTTTATCATCATTATTTTTGGTAATTTTATAGCTGCCATGCTGGGTCACCTTATATTTAGCAACAAAGGTAATCGGCGTCTCTTTCGTAATTTCAAGATCAACTGGCCGCTCAAAACGAAGCACTGTCAATTCTGGCTCTCCTTCTGGAGATCTCCAGAAATCACCCTCCAGCGACTTGCCTTCTACTTCAAGAGCAGACTTTTTGTAAGGGAAATTGTCGCCTTTCTCTTTACTTCGAATTGTGATTCGAATTTGAGTAGGTGTCAGTACCATTTTCTCCAGCGTGTAGTCAGTTTCACCCTCTTCTAGTGGCAGATTTAATGAGGTATTTATGGTTCCGCTCTCCATCTGCTTTTTACTTAATTGAAGATCGAAAGCCAACGGCCCCTCAACATTTTTCTCTTGCTTCATGTACTGAAGTTTATAAGTGAGCTGACCACTGGAAACATCTTCGGCTTTAAAATATTGCTGTGCGGTATATTCCCCATTTTCACCTGGTGCACCGAAAGTACCTCCGGGCAGCGAATTTATTAGCGTTCCGTTTTTGTACCCGACAATAGTTGGATTTGTCCATTCTTTTGCTTCTGGCTGATCAAAAATAATCGCTGAAGAGAATAACATTTTTTCTTGTCCTTGGGTAAAAGGTTTCACCTCTATGCTGCGCATTCCTTCCTGCCCAATCGGAAAATTCTGTGTCTCCTGCGATCGGATATCCAACGCTAAATCTAACTCCTGTGCGCTAAAGGCTTGCAGATTATCTGCAACTAATTGGACATTCACGTTGTTCTGCTTCGGCGTCCAATCACTTTCAAAATATCCGTTGTAAAGTTGATTTTTTTCATCCCAAAGCACATAACTGAATTCACTAGGATTACTCGCCCCATCTGCGTCCTTCAAGGTCATTCCTTTTACATTCCAAATTTCATTTTCCAAGCGTTTTCCTACATCCATAGTGAATAAGATGACCGTCCGATTCTCATCCACAATAGCTGTATGTAGCTTCAGCGTTACTCCATCCAGCGTCACCGATTGATCCAGTTGTTGTCCGAGATTTTGGGCCAGTGCAGCTTGAACGCCACCTCTCCCATGGAGCATATTATCCCAATTATAATGTACTGCCGCATATACAGGTGCCGCTGCAATAAGCACTGAAAATGAAGCAACCACCGCTATTTTACTCCAGTTTCTCCCTCTATTCTCGCTACCATTGATCATCCGAGCTTGTATGGGAGTCATTGTACTCCCTTCTTGCTCTAAGCGTCCCCACATGCTTTCAAAATCCGGATAAGGCACGCCTTTATCTTCATTTAATCGATGCTCCAGCATATTTTCCAACTTTTTCAAAAGATTCGCCCTCCTTTAGTTCAACTTCAACCCCAGCCTCTTGCAGGATTCTCCTCATTACCGTTAACCCTTTATGCAGCCTTGATTTGGTCGTTCCAAGTGGAATGGACAGCATATCCGAAACTTCAGCCAGAGTGAAATCATGCATATACCTGAGCGTGATCACCATTCTAAGTTTGATAGGAAGCTGACTCATATATTGCGCCCACTCGATTTCCGTCTCACGCTGCTCAATCTGCTGCTCCACAGTTGTTACTACCGTTTTGTTAAAGAAATGCAGATTGTCCGTTATCTTTTGCTGCAAAGTTCGTTTTCGTTTCAAATGATTGAGGCAATGGTTAACCGTTATTTTCATAATCCAAGCTTTCAAATGCTCCACGTTCTCACGATTCGTGCGAAATACGGTAATGAACACATCCTGCGTCAAGTCCTCTGCATCCGCCGCGTCATGCAGCATATAGTAGCAGGTTCGATATACATCCTTGTTGTAGGTTTCGAATAACTCCCGGTTAGTCTCCAACTCATGCGCCCTCCTTTCTGTTCTGTGATATCTATATGACAACCAATCTTTGGAAAAGGTTCGTTTTTCCGAGCATAAACTATGGCTACCTTTTTTGACATAAAGGAATTAGATAAGATTATAAACCCTCATCTCAAAAAGTTAGATGTTAGAAGCTAGAAGCTGTCCATAAAAAATAGGAAATACATACAAGCTATTAATTTAATCTTGAATATAAATATTACAGTGACATTTTATAGTCACTTATTGCGAGATTCGCACATCCTTCTTACAACAAAAAACATATTAAATGGAGGAAAGATAATGACTCTTTTAACTACTGGCCCCATAGAAAACAATGTCAATTCAGAAAACAACACCAGACTAACACAACAGGCCACAGTCAAAATTGACAATTGGAGCGGTCAGGATGCATCTACAGTTTTAATTGAAGGCTATTACATGAATGAAGAAAGAGTTCAATATGTCTGTGATCTTCTAAAAGTGATGCCCAATCAAGTGATAACTAGAAACTATTTTGCAGACTTTGATGCCTTCGAGTTTTTTTTCACAACCGAAGATTTGCCAACCAACCCCATCCAAATATCATTCTGGGGAAAGGATAGCACGGAGAAACTAGTAGCTCCCCATCGACTGGTATCATCAGAATTATCAGGGTATGTTGGGGCGACTGGCGCTACCGGAGACATCACCAATCATCGATACATGATTCCTGTGTTGATTATTAACAAAATCGGCTACCTCCAACAAAAAATAGGGTCAGTCTCCCGTAAGTAGGAGATTGACCCTTTTTCTTATATCTCACAAATTACATACAACAGACTAAACAATATTCATAACCTCTCGCGCTTGTGTATCTAAATCCTGGGCTGAAGAAGAAATATTCTTGAAATCATCTAATGCGATTTGAATCTGCTGTTGACTATCTTCTATATTTTCTTGTACCTGGTTTGTTCCTTTGGAGATCTTTTCGATTTCCAGCGTGATCGCATCCACACTATCTTTCACTTGAATGATCGAATCCTGCACCATGGAAGATAGCTTCCTAACTTCTTTTGCCACCACATCAAAACCTCGCCCAAACTCCCCGGCATGTGCCGCTTCAATTGCTGCATTAAGCGCTAAGAGTTGCGTTTGCGAAGCAATATTACGAATCGTTTGTACAATACCCTGAATCGATACCGCTTGTTTCTCCAGATTCGCTAACGTCTGTGTATTTTCGATCGATACTTCGGCAATTTTGTCGACACTCCGTAGTAGTTCTTGACTGCGTTCAATCCCTTTCTCAGCTCTTTGATTCAGGTTGTCCGACATCTCTTGCATCCGCTGCACCACAACACTCATGTTATTTTGACGCTCCGTGATATTAGCCGCTATCTTGGATACGCCAATGACCTGTTCATTGTTTTCATCAAAGACTGGCATATATGTAGCTTCCAACCATACCGCATTTCCTTTTGCATCCATCCGTTCGATTTTATCCTGAAAACTTTTCCCTAAAAAAAGATCTTGCCAGAACAACTCATAGCCCGGGCTATTTACAAAATGAGAAAAGCAAAACTCTTTGTGGTGCATCCCATACATCTCTTCTTTGCTATACCCCATCGAACTAGCAAAAACTTCATTCACATAAGCCACTCGTCGATTAAGATCAAACCTGATAATCGCTAAATTTTTTTCTAAAGATCGGACAACAAGCTCATCGGTAACTCCTTGAGAGTGTACCATTCCCATATAATAATTCCTCCTGAATATCAATAAGTTATTCGCGTCATCTTGAAGTATATTTGATCAATTATACGCGCTTATTACGCAGAGAGTAATACATCATTTTTATTAAGCTGAAATTAATTCGTAATTAAAATAGACCAATGACGAGCGGGTATTACTCCTTTCTAATAGTTGATCCCTGAAATAATCCTAAGTGATGATACTCAGGGAAAACCTCCCTATAATTTCTACCAAATTAAGCCTTTTTCTAGATATTAGAGATTTAGATGTAATAACAAAAACCCCAGCCGTAATTCCAGCCAGGGTTCGAACCAGTGCCTATTCTTTTTATGTACATTTCCTTATTTATTTCTTGGGTCCGTAATCTCCCATTTTGATGCCCCACACCGAATCCTTCTGATGGGCAGCAGCCTCCTTTAAACTTGGAAGTCTTACATCCAGAGGAGAATGCCGTTCCAAATACATCACAAAGGCCTGGCGAAGCCCAATCTCAGCATCCAGTTTATTAAGTTCGTTCGGGTGTTTCTCCATCTCCGCTAATTCTACTTCCCAACGGTATAAATCGCTTGCCTCAGATCGTTCCAGCCGAACTTTTTCAGTTAGCTCCCGCAGCTCACGGTAGGCCTGTTTTACTTTTGAAGAGTACAGTTGCTTCTGATTCATAAAAGTTAAGAATGCGATAAGCAGTGCTAAACCTATCCATAAAATAACGTTGTCCATATTCTCCCCCCTGCTTGGGCTATTCTCTTAATTATACACACCAGTACGCAAAAATACCCCACAATGTGAGGTATCTGCCCTAACTTTAGCATCTATTCTTTTTTCATAATTTCATGCAGCTGACGTTTGTCTGCTTCTAGAGCCCGGGCCTGGGCTTCGATATCCTCCAGATCTGCCTCCGCTGCTGAAAACTCTACGTCCTCTGCCTTCGCCTCGTACAGCATTTTCATCTTCTCGGTCTTTGAGAATATTTGCGAGTTCTCTCTATCCATAGTATCGATCGTCTCCCTTCTTATTAAGAAAATTATTATTCAAATCATCCCGCCTGCTTCTTCAATTATGCGTAATGCTTGATCATGGGACTCCGAATTCAAGATCACCGTAAGTAAAATATCTCTACCCGTCGGTCCTCCATCTCCGCCATGACTCATCCCACTGGCGCTGGTATCAGCAGCAGCTAGTATGCCTGTGTGTGCACGCTCAGCAGTCATGGAGTCCATTCTGGCAACATTGCCTGTCACTGGGTTTACCCCTGAGCTAAAGCTCGTGCCTCCATATCTACTGAAGCGATCAACGGAAATTTCAATGGCCCGAAGTGCACGGAGCTTACGAGCAACACCCTCCGCTTCTTCAGGACTTTTAAAATAAGCCAAAATAGATCTTTCCGACATCTTATCCCCGCTCTCGCTTGAAATTCAGATATCTGTTGCATTCCTTTATATTGTCTTCATTCCACTTCTTTTATGCCCTTTTTTTCTCATACTCCACTTATTTACTGGGAATTCGACATTTTCCTCGACGCTTCCCTGCAATATAGTACTAAAGTTGTATATTCGATTTGAAGTTATAGCTGTAGAATAAATTTAATTTTCATAATTTTTTACATTTTATGTTGAGGAGGAGAATTACAGATACACACTGCAATATAAAAATTCATTTTGGGAGGATGAACTTATTTGAAACGTACCTTTAAACACTCTATTCAAAGAATTGGTATTGGGGCGGCGAGCTTCGGACTGGCTGTTTCTGTCCTTTTTCCATCCGCTGCATTTGCGAACTCATCCCTTGAATCATCAACTAACCTAGTTAATAATGTACAGTCTCAAAGTGCGACCCCTCATAACTACGCGGGTGTGCTCAAAGGTTCAGCACCAGTATCCGTAATTGTGGAATTAACTAATAAACCAGTCAGTGTGTATGAAAATGAGGCTAAAACTTCTTCTTTACGATCCTCAGTCTCCTTACAACGCAGTAAAATTATCTCGGAGCATAAAAGTTTTATTTCCTCAGCGCAGAAAATCGATGCCGATATCGGTTTTGAATACAGTGAGATTTTTAACGGATATTCCATTACTCTGCCAGCCAATCAAGTTAACAAGCTGTTAGAGCTTCCGGGCGTTGCAGCTGTTTATCCAAATGATGAAGTCCATGCGTTAGCAGACAGTGTTGAGTTAGCGACTTTGCCTGTTACACGTTCTTATTCGGACAGCGGCAATCTTATAGGTGCGGATAAACTACATGCATTAGGTTACACAGGAGAAGGGGTACAGGTAGCGGTTGTCGATACTGGCATCGATAAAAATCACCCTTTATTAAAGGATAATTATAAGGGGGGGTACGATGCCTATGATCAGGATAATGATCCGTCAGAAACACCTCCTGACGCTAACTTCCCTCCAAAAAATGGTAGCCCATATGAAACCTCGCATGGCACTCATGTAGCCGGTACAATATTGGATGTTGCACCTGAAGTGGATTTGTACGCGTATCGCGTACTTGGCCCTTACGGTTCCGGTCCAACAGCGGTTGTAATCGCGGGTATTGAGAAAGCGGTCGCTGATGGAGCCGATATCATTAACCTTTCCCTGGGCTCTGATGTCAACCAAAGTTATTCCGCAAGTTCAATCGCGATAGACAACGCCATAAAATCGGGCGTAAATGTTGTTGTTGCCGCCGGTAACGCTGGACCGGATGTAGGAACATTAGGCGAACCTGCTGGATCTCAACTTGCACTTAGTGTAGGTGCTTCTACTACCCCAGTGAATACCCCATTCTTTGATATTGGCGATGTTAAAAAAATTCCAGGGACATTAGCCACTTATTCCCCAGATTTAGTTGATAATATCGCCGGTAGTAAGATCGTTTACGCTGGTCTTGGAGCTACTTCCGATTACACAAATTTGGATGTCAAAGATAAGGTAGTCCTTGTCGATCGAGGTGAGCTGAGCTTCGGAGATAAATCTCTAAATGCCAAAGCAGCTGGAGCCAAGCTTGTCCTAATTGCTAATAATGCTGAAGGTGAACTCAGTCCCACCCTCGGTGCGCCCGGGAATTACATTCCTACCTACGGAATTACTCAAGAAGATGGCAAAGAGATAAAAACTCAGATGAAGGCTGCTAAAGATATAATCAGTTACTATATAGCGCTTGAAGTAAATCAGTTAGCTAATTTTAGCTCTATGGGTCCTGGGATGCCGGATTATCTAATCAAACCTGATGTTGTAGCTCCTGGAGTAAATATCAACTCCACAATTCCTAGCTGGGATGGGAATTACGAACATGCTTATGGCTTAAAAAGCGGCACCAGTATGGCAACCCCACATGTTGTAGGAGCTGTGGCTTTGCTACTGAGTGAATACTCTGATCTTAAGCCAAATGAAATTAAAGCACTGCTGATGAACAATGCGAATCCTATCTTTAACCGTGATGGGAATCCTTACTCACTGTATCAACAAGGTGCAGGTTTAATTAATCTGGAGAAATCAGCATCAGCTAGTTCTATCGCTAAAGTCGGGGAGAGCTTAATTAGCGGCCTTCCAGGCACTGTAGAAATCCCTTATTACACAGGTTCCTTGTCCTTCGGCCTGCTCCCAAAAGGAGCTAGTGTAACGAAATCAGTTTATGTAGAAAATTTTAATGAGAAAGGATCAACCTATACTCTGTCCACCAAATGGCTTACAGAAGCACCTGGTGACATTAGTATTAATATTGCACCAGACAGCGTTACCTCAGGTGTAGATCAATATGCACAATTTTCACTAAAGGTATCTGACACAGCAAAAGAGGGTGCATATGAAGGAATCCTGTTCCTAACCTCTGATACAGAAACTCTTCGCCTTCCCTTTAATGCACTTGTCGGCGATAAATTCAATTTAGAGCCTGTTAATCAACTTTCTTTTGAAAGTCCACAGATTTCTCCTAATGGCGATGGACGCTCAGACGACACCACCCTTACCTTCTCTGTCAATGAAGAACTGGATGGCATAAGTTTCGTAGCCTCTCCAATAGATGCTCCTGCAACAGTTTTAGGTGAAGTTTATTCTATTGATGAAAAGGTTTATCGTGGCGTATACGAGATTCCAAATTGGAATGGAACTTTAACAGACCTGGAGACTTCCGCCAAGTCTACTTTAGCAGATGGTCACTACTACATCACGCCTGTGCTTCCTAATGGGCAACTGCTCAAGAATCAAAAGATCAAGTTCACAATTGATACGGAGAAGCCAATCGTTTCCGGCATCACACTTGAGGAGTATGAACGTGAGGCGCCAACCGATCCTGGTGCAGCTCAAATCAGCGGTTTTATTGATGATGACCTCATGGCCTATTATATTTCTAATACACAACCTATTGGAAACTGGTTTACCGTGTACGCCGAAGGTAAACATTATGATGGGAATACTTATAAATTTGGCGGTGTGATTGCAAATAACGGTGCTTTTTCCATTGACGTTCCTGTTAACGAGGGACTTAATGAGTACAAAATCTATGTGGTTGATAAAGTAGGTAACGGCGCGGACGACGATGATTATGCTCAGCGACTGCTTTATAGCACAGGAGATGGTATTTTCAATGTAACTCCGTCTCTATCTGCAGCTACCATTGATGAGGGGCAACCGGTAACCATTGATCTTGGGTATTCCGTGACAGATGAGGTTTATGGCTTCTATGGGGCTTCATTCGCTGTCATCTACGATGGTTCTCTCGAAACACCAGCGATCCAGCCAAGCGTACAACTGGCAACGTATCAAGAGGAGAATTTCTATGGTATTCCACTTACAGAATTCTCAGAAACCTATAAGCTAGGAGACGGCCGCAAACTGACACAGTATAGTGTTAATCTGTCAGGTGGTGCTTATCATGGCTCAGGCTCACTAGGCAAAATAACCTTCAAACCATCTAAAGCGGGAAAATACGACTTGGAGCTGTACGATGTACAGGTCTGGAATGATGCTACAACATCAACGATCCCATCTGGTTTGAGAACGGTAAGCGTAACTGTTAAGACAGCTGAAACGCCGACGCCAACACCTACACCTACACCAACAGAGTCACCAACACCAACTCCGACATCAACATCAACACCATCAACTGATTCGTATGTCCCTACAGCAACCAGTGCTCCCGCTTCTGGAATCGCATTGAAATCTGGGAAGCTAGTAGAGACTGCAGATCCAGTAGGTGGCAAGCCTTCTGCGGTGTTCAACATTTTAGACACTGCACTTGCAAATTCGATCCAGAATGCAAAAGATAAAACTTCTGTACTTGATCTTAGCGATGTAAGCTTCAATAAATATAGCCAAGTGGTTATTTCTCTTACTCCGGCCCAAGCCGAGCAGTTAAAGAAATCGGAGAATGCACTCCGCCTAAACGGTAGTGGGTTCAATGTGCTTATTCCAGCGGTGACTCTTCCGGATTTCATCAACAGCAACGGCTTGACCCTTACGATTAGCCTGACAGATGCGGGCAATACAGCAGTTTTAGCAGGTAGCTCAGCAGCAATAAATATCGGTTCTTCTATTCTCACCATCAAAAATGGTTGGACAACCGGAAAGCCGATCATCCTTCAGCTTAATCTAAAAGCCGCCAGTCTACATGATGCTCGAAAGACTGCTGCTTATGTAGAATCAAAAGATCGTAAATGGTCCTACCTGCAACCTGGTTCTATCAATAAAGATGGGATTCTACAGTTTAACGTTACTGGTGATGGTACTTACAGCGCAGCATCCAGAAATATAAGCTTTAAAGATATTGGCACACACTGGGCTCAAACCGATATCGAGGTCCTTGCTGCCCATAGTATCATTGCTGGCAAAGGAGCCGATGGCAGCTTTAAGCCTGCCGACACCTTAAATCAGGCAGAGCTTCTAACGCTCTTCGACCGTCTACTTGGAAAAGGTGACACTTGGAATACTCGCATCAAGGAAAGCGGATCTCGTGATGTGCTGACCCGCGAGGAAGCAGCTCTTATCATTGCTAAGGCCCTTGGTGCAGATCTTACAGTAGCCAAAACACCTTTAAGCTTTAAGGATGCCGACAGCATCGCTGCGGAAGCACGCAACGCTGTAGCCTATGCTGTAACCAAAGGTTATCTCAAAGGTGTTACTGCAGATAACTTCAATCCACAAGGTACTCTGACTCGTGCACAAGCAGCAACGATTCTGAGCCGTGTGCTCGAGGATCTACGTTCTTCGAACAACCTCTAGTTGCACTTTAAAAGAAAGAATCCCAGCAGGCATTGGCTGCTGGGATTCTTTCGTCTTTAGGTCACATTTCTTCCTTGCCGATCCGATGCCACTATCGGACTGCATAGTCGCTATTCGCCTGAAAAGCACCAATAATAAACACTTTTTTGGGCAATAGCTGCACTGGACGATAAATTCGCTAATAACGCCGTCTGGGTCCGATAACCTATGCAGATAATTCAAAGTAGATAGTTTGTTAAAAAACCTGGAACACAGCCGGGCTTTACTGGGGTCGGGTTACTGGCGCGGGGTGCGGGGTCCTGAAGTTCAGTCGGGTTTGCCGGGTTTGCGGGCTCGTAGATTTTCGCGGCTTCTAGCACCTTCTTAAAGGCGCTACATGAAATTGGTAAGTCGTCTCTACTAACCAAAAAAGCAGAGCAGCGATCCCCAAATAACGAGGGGATCGCTGCTCTGCTTTATTTTTATTTACTCAACTAATTAAATTAGAAATATCAGTCCCCGCGGAACGCACGCTTCACACGATCAAAGAAGGATTGCTCATGCTCATGAGTGTTTTCTCCATTTAGAGCGGCGAACTGTCGCAACAAATCTTTTTGCTCGTCATTCAGCTTGCTAGGAGTCACAACAATGACTCTAACATGCTGGTCGCCTTGGCCAGATCCACGTAGACGTGGAACCCCTTTGCCTTTGAGACGGAAGAAAGTACCGGTCTGTGTTCCTGCAGGAATCTTCAGCTTCACTTTTTCCGTTAAGGTAGGAATCTCAATCTCATCGCCAAGTGCGGCCTGTGCAAACGTAAGTGGAACCTCGCACATAATATCATCGTTCTCACGCACGAAGAAATCATGCGATTTAACACGGATAACAATATACAAGTCTCCAGCAGGACCGCCACGTAAGCCGCCTTCGCCTTCACCAGTCATGCGCAGCTGCGCGCCGTCATCGACACCGGCAGGGATACGCACATGAATCTTACGTTGCTTCTTAACTTTACCCTGTCCGCTACAAGTCGTACATTTTTCTTTAATAATCTTACCTGTACCACTGCAATGCGAACATGGACGACGATTACGCATCTGTCCAAGTGGTGTATTCTGTACGAATTCCTGTTGCCCACTACCATGACAAGTGGAACAAGTCTCTGGTTTAGTACCCGGTTTAGCCCCGGAGCCGTAGCAGGTATCGCAAGTTTCTGTACGTGGGATAGTAATATCGGTTTCTTTACCGAATACCGCTTCCTTGAATTCAATGGTCATGGTGTACTGCAAATCTCCACCGCGCTGTGGTGCGTTAGGATCACGACGTCCGCCGCCGCCAAAGAACATATCAAAGATATCGCCTAGTCCTCCGAAGTCGCCGCCACCGCCGCCTCCGAAGCCGCCCATACCTTGGTTAGGATCAATATGGCCATATTGGTCATATCTAGCTCGCTGTTGTCCGTCGCTAAGAACATCGTAAGCTTCTTTTACTTCTTTAAACTTAGCTTCAGCATCATCTGCTTTATTCACGTCTGGGTGATATTGGCGCGCCAATTTCCGGTACGCTTTCTTCACCTCGTCGTCTGAAGCATCTCTACTGAGGCCAAGCACTTCATAATAATCGCGTTTATCTGCCACTGCTTTCACCTCCGTACGTTACATACTCAAATTCCTAATTCTCTGTCAAAGAAACCATTATACGATAAAACCCCAGGCTCTGACCATCCAGTTCCAGCAGATGTTTATTCTTACAATATCAGAAGGCGCATTCGCGAAGAGTGTGCAAACTGATATTACAAAAGGAAAGTCAAAACACGGGATGACCCGGTTTTGACCTTCCCTTCTTAACTATATAAGAATTTATCAGTTACGCCCTATACACTTATCGTTTAAGGTTACCCTTGATTCTTATCTTCGTCAACAACCTCATAATCAGCGTCAACTACATTGTCTTTCTTAGGAGCGCCTTCAGCAGCTCCAGCGCCACCTTCAGCACCTTGCTCTGCTTGAGCAGCTTGTTCGTACAGCTTCATGGACAACTGTTGCACAATCTCAGTCAATGCTTCTGTAGCTGCATTGATTTCTTCAAGATTGTCAGTTTCAAGTGCTGCTTTCACTTTATCTTTAGCTTCGTTTGCTTTTTCAACTTCGGAAGCATCAGCTTTATCTCCAAGATCTTTGATCACTTTCTCAGTGGAATACACGAGTTGGTCAGCGCTGTTCTTCGCTTCTACCAATTCTTTACGCTTACGGTCTTCCTCAGCGTGAAGCTCGGCATCCTTCATCATTTGTTCTACTTCTGCGTCGCTCAGACCGCTGGAAGAAGTGATAGTGATCTTTTGGCTCTTGTTCGTGCCTTTATCAGTTGCAGACACATTCACGATACCGTTGGCATCAATATCGAAAGAAACTTCGATTTGTGGTACGCCACGTGGTGCTGGTGGAATCTCGTTCAGCATGAAGCGACCCAATGTTTTGTTGCCATTCGCCATTTGACGCTCACCTTGCAGCACGTGAATCTCTACGCTAGGTTGGTTGTCAGCAAAAGTCGAGAATACTTGAGATTTACTTGTAGGAATCGTAGTGTTACGCTCGATCATCTTCGTAAACACGCCACCTGCAGTTTCAATACCGAGGGAAAGCGGAGTTACGTCGAGCAATACAACGTCTTTTACTTCACCAGTCAATACACCCGCTTGAACAGCAGCACCCAGTGCTACTACTTCATCTGGATTCACACCTTTGTGAGGCTCTTTACCAGTAAGTTTCTTGATAGCATCTTGTACCGCAGGGATACGAGTAGAACCGCCTACCAGAACGATTCTAGTAAGGTCTGCAGGCGTCATGCCAGCATCAGACAAGGCTTGACGAGTAGGTCCCAAAGTACGTTCTACTAGACCAGTAGTCAGCTCATCGAATTTAGCACGAGTAAGGTTGATCTCTAAGTGCTGTGGTACTCCGTCAACAACTGTGATGAACGGAAGAGATACAGTAGTTGTCAGTACGCCTGACAATTCTTTTTTCGCTTTTTCAGCAGCATCTTTCAAACGTTGTACAGCCGATTTATCTTTGCTCAGATCAATGCCTTGCTCTTTCTTAAATTCGGATACAAGGTAATCCATAACCACTTGGTCAAAGTCGTCGCCACCAAGTTTGTTGTCACCGCTTGTAGCTTTTACTTCGAAGAAACCATCGCCCAGTTCAAGGATAGATACGTCGAACGTACCGCCACCAAGGTCATAGACAAGGATCGTTTGATCTTCAGATTTCTCAAGACCGTAAGCCAAAGCTGCAGCAGTTGGCTCGTTCACAATACGTAGAACTTCCAAACCTGCAATTTTGCCTGCATCTTTAGTAGCTTGACGCTGGCTGTCATTGAAATAAGCAGGAACTGTGATAACAGCTTGAGTAACGGTTTGGCCAAGATATGCCTCTGCATCGGATTTCAGCTTTTGCAGAATCATTGCTGAAATTTCTTGTGGAGAGTATTCTTTACCATCGATGCTTTCTTTATGGTTCGTACCAATATGGCGTTTAATCGAGCTGATCGTACGATCAGGGTTAGTAATTGCTTGGCGTTTAGCTGTTTCACCGACGATACGTTCGCCGTCTTTCTTAAAACCTACCACCGAAGGGGTTGTACGCGCGCCCTCTGGGTTTGGAATTACAACGGCTTCGCCGCCTTCCATTACGGCAACGCAAGAGTTCGTGGTTCCTAAGTCAATACCGATAACTTTACTCACAATAATTTGCCTCCTCTAAAGGTATATGGAGCATTCGCTCATTAAAATAATAAAATATTTAAAAATTCGGTTGGTACCGATGGCGGACAGATACTGCCCGTCCTATATATACAGATTACATGCTGACTTTGACCATAGCAGGACGAAGGACTCTATCTTTCAGGAGATATCCCTTTTGGACCTCTTCCGTTACGATACCCTCTTCGTACTCCTCGCTCTCCACCTGCATAATAGCCTGATGGTATTCAGGATTAAAAGGCTGGCCTACTGTTTCCATAGCCGTAAGTCCCTCGGACTTCAATACCCCATCTAGCTGACGGAAAATCATATCAACACCCTTAACGAAAGCTTCGGACTCAGGGCTACTAGGAGTAGTGACTAACGCACGCTCGAAATTGTCCAGTACTGAAAGCAATTCAGTCACGAGCTTGGAGGTGGCATATTGAGCCAACTCTTCTTTCTCCTTCTGAGTACGACGACGGAAGTTATCAAAATCAGCCTGCGCACGCAGCGCACGTCCTTGATATTCGTCAGCGAGATCCTGCAGACGTTTTACCTCCGCACCTGTGCCTGAAGCACCTTCACTAATTTCTTCTGTCGTAAATGAGTTGGTTTCAGAAGCTACATTAGCCTCAAGTTCCTCATTTATCAAATCATCTTTGAATTCATTAGCATCTTGAACTTGTTCCTTTTTCAAGTTGTCTTCACCTCCTTAAAATCATTCACGTAATCAATGTTGACTCTGTTCACTTATACCAGTGTGCCAGCATCGCTGTCAAATCTCGGGATAAAATGCCCAAGATCCCCATCACTCTTGCATATTCCATTCGTGTCGGACCAAGGATACCTATGCTCCCCAGTGCCTGCCCATCAAGAGAATAAGTGGCGGTGATCAGACTGCAGTTAGCGAACGCTTCATGATTGTTCTCCGTCCCTATTCGGACCTGGATACCTGTGCCGCCTGTTGTAGGGGCCAGCATTTTGAGCAATGTAGGCGTCTCTTCCAGCAGATCAAGAATGCTTTTCACCTTATCAACATCCTTGAACTCAGGCTGTGTAAGCATATTCGTGGCTCCACTAAGATAGATACGCTGCTCTTGATCACTTTCCAGCGCAATGTCCAGCACTTGCATTAATTCTTCATAATGTGAGATGTGACGCTGCATTTCCTCGCCAAGCTCGGAATACAGCCGAGTCTTCAGCTTATAGAGTGGTACATTGACCAGCTTACTATTCAGTAGGTTAACCACTTTCTCCATCTCGGAAACGGATATCTCCGGTGGAATGTTCACCGTACGGTTCTCAACTTGACCCGTACTTGTAACAATAATCGCTACAGCGGTTTTATCATCTAGTGGTAACAACTGAAAATGACGCAATGATGTATGAAAAACCTCCGGTCCCAGAAGGATGGAAGTGTAATTCGTCATATTGGAAAGAATCATCGCCGCATGTTGGATTACCTGCTCCATCGCATTCAGCTTCTCGGCAAAAAAAGCGCGGATCGTGCCCATCTCTGCCGTTTCGGCGGAATTCCACGGTACCAGATGATCCACATAATATCGGTATCCTTTATGGGAAGGAATTCTCCCTGCCGATGTATGAGGCTGCTCGAGATAACCCAAATCCTCTAGGTCAGCCATTTCATTTCGAATGGTCGCAGGGCTGTACCCTACATCACCCCGTTTAGAAATGCTGCGAGATCCTACCGGTTCTGCGGATGAAATATAATCATCTACAATTGCATTTAGTATCATTCTCTGGCGATCAGTTAACATGTTATCCCCTCCTATCGGCTGTTGGCTCCGATTCGTTAGCACTCGACTCAGATGAGTGCTAACCACTAATACAAAAATACCAAACTGACATTGACATTGTCAAGTGAGTTCAGCATCTTAAGTACTACTTTGTAGTTTTAAATCATAATCGATTACTCCTGTGCTTCCAATACTCCGTCTGTAGTAATACTGGCAGTATAAGTTGAGCCGTCCCATATTACCGCATTCTGTATAGATTCTGCAACAAATCTTAGTGGAACAAGAATGGTTCCGTTCTGCAGAAAGGATTGACCATGTAAAGCTCTAGCCTTACCATTATATATGACCTCACTGCTGCCCAACTTTAGTTCAAACTCCTTATTGCCCTTCACTCCTGATACGGTTTTGGTTTGGTTATTCCACTCATAAGCTATCCCTAATTTTTCACAAATCGTTCTAATCGGAACATACACAACTCCGTTTATATACTGGGGTTGGACAGAAAAATCCACTTTCTCGTTATCAATATTAATGGTAATAGGTTTATCCGCGGCAAAAGCTTGTATTGGTATTACAAAAATAAGCAACAGAGTTAGCAAATATACCGCAGTTCTGTTTGTACGACTCATCCTAATTCCCTCCATTCGATTAAGTAACCAACATTCCAAGATTCATCATTACATTTATTCAAAAAAATCCCAATCTAAAGTATAAAGTAGCACCATCTTTCTGTCCATTCATATAATCCATTCTACAATAACAGAAAAAACACCCCCAATAGTCGGATAACAGACTATTGGAAGTGCATTATATTCATAATAAGCGACTACACGCTCAGTTCAGCATCTTAAGTACTGCTATTTCATCGCAGGCATGCTGCTTTTTACAATTCACGCAATCTGTCCATACCTTTTCGGGAAAAATCTCTTTCTCCACGACCTCGAATCCATTTCTTAGAAAGAAATCAACGGCGTAGGTTAGTGCCATGACTTTAGGGATTTTCTGGTTTCTGGCTTCCTCCACCAATTTCGCCAAAATCATAGAGCCTATACCTTTTCCCTTACCCTCGTCATTCAAGCCGATCGAGCGAATCTCAACGAGATCATTCCCGAGCTTAAAAAGCGAACCACAGCCTACGAATCTACCCTCGATTTCGGCAATCACAAATTGATCGATCTGGCGAGTCAGCGCCTGCCTGGAACGGGGCAACATGATCCCGCGCTGTGCGTATTCTTCTATCATCAGATACAACGGTTCAACATCTTCTATCACAGCATTTCTGCAAATCACCTGTGCGTCTCCTGCTGGAGACGAATGGCGGATCATTTCCGTCTTGGCAAGCACTTTAATTCACCCCTCTGTTGATAATATGAATAAATATACAACAGAGTGAATTACAATTCAAGGGGTATTTTAAAATTAAGCTTCTGTCAGTGCGCCTACAAATTCCGCGAAAACATCGTTACCAAAAAGGATCCCTTGCTTGCTGAGTCGGTAGGTCCCCTCTTCATGCTCAAGTAAACCCGCATGCAGCATCTTATGCAAGGATTTCGCAAATACATCCTCTATTGAACGCCCAAATTGCGCCTGAAAAGCCTCATTAGAAACACCTTCATGCATACGTAAGCCAACCATCATAAAGTCTTCCATCGCTTCTGCTTCAGTGATTGGGTATGCGTCTAATCGAGGCAGGCCTTTGCGTGTTGCTTCAACGTAAGGATTTACGCCCTTAACATTAATATGACGCTGGCGACCCACATATCCATGTGCACCTGCTCCGAGACCATAATAATCTTCATTGCGCCAGTAAGTGATATTGTGACGACTCTCCATACCTGGTTTTGCGAAGTTACTGATTTCGTATTGGTTATAGCCCGCTTCCTTCATAGATGACATCAACAAGAGATACATTTGCAGTTCATCTTCTTCATTAGGAAGAGGAAGTTTGTTCTTATTAAATAGGGTGTGAAAAAGAGTGTTCTCCTCCACCTTCAAGCTGTAAATAGAATAGTGGGGTAAATCTAGCTCGAGCGCCTTACGAATACTTTCGCCCAGCATCTCTACAGTTTGGTTCGGCAAACCAAACATAAGGTCAACCGACAAGTTGTTAAGACCAACTGCACGGGCATTCTCCAAGCTGCGGTATACATCGTCAACATTATGAATCCGGCCAATGCCCGTAAGGAGTTCGTTCTGAAACGCCTGAACACCAAAGCTCACCCGATTCACGCCGCCTTCTTTCATAACCGTCAACTTATCTCTATCCGTAGTTCCAGGATTTGCTTCCATAGAGAACTCGATATCTTTATCCCAGTTTGGGAAATGTGTCCGAACTGATTTTAGAAAATAAGCCATCTCATCCGGCTTCAGTACGGTTGGGGTGCCACCGCCGACAAAGATCGTTTTGATAACACCCGGTGGAGTATTCTTGACGGTCAGCTCCATTTCTCGATCCAAAGCCTCCAGATAATCCATAACCGGCTGATCCTTGAGAACGTAGGAATTAAAATCACAATAAAAGCACTTATTGGTACAAAAAGGAATATGAATGTATACGGCCTCAGGGGGACGGCCATTAGTATTCGTGGTCATTAGCTGTCTCCTTTATATAAAAATATCGTTTGACTAGTGTAATCTAAAAAACAAGAAAAGGGAAGCCTGACGGCTTCCCTCTAAGGGGCGATCATTTATAAATGATCTCTATTTTAAAATACAAAAAAGTATAAGTTTTACGTTATCCTATATATTTTGTATTTCTCGCAGAAACGGATACCGTCCCTAAAAGGACGGCTAAGCCGTTTCTTCTTAATATATCCGCATTTCCACAAGCTCTGCACGTTCTCCTCCGTTAGTTTCATGAATAACGATCCGAACAGCGTCCGTAAGGACAGGCTTCTCTAAACGCTGTATGTTCTTCCGCCGATGATTGTCTTTGACGCGGAACATGACTTGCCACACGCCATCAATGAGCAACTCTACATCGTAAGCCTTTACTATTTCAGGAATCACTAGAAATGGCGTTTCATGGTGATGTAAGTTAATAAGATCCTCATTAACATCATCGTTAAAGGTAAAATGAATTTCAGATACTGAAGCAGCATCCGGCAGACGCGCCTCTAACCACTCCGTTCTACCAGCAGTCATCGGCTCAGAAACCCAGCTATGTGGCCCTGCAAAAGGCCGGACATACCCGTCAGTGACTTTGGATGCAGCATATGCGGATGTTTCAACCGCAAAGCAGAAATGCCTGCGTACAAGCTGTTTCATGCTCCACTCCATCACCGGCTGATCTGGCTGATGATCCTCCAGCGCTGAATCGACTACAGGTTTAACGCCTCGCTCAAATGTAATAACACCTGTGATTGGGGTTTCTGAAATATGCAATTGAATATGCTCATTAGCTCTAATAATAGCGAAGATATTACATTCGCCGATTGAACTCCACTGCTCCTCTTGTACTGGAACATCAATCCATTGCTGATCCCCAGCTTGTAGTATTACAACTTCAACCTGTCTACACTCTGCTGGAACGTAATTTTCCGCACGCCCAGTCGTCCATAGCTCAACGGTCAGCTCTGACTGAGAACTTGCTGACACAAGCAGCTTCAACCCCAGGATATTACCTTCAACCGGAAACAAAATTCCTACGTCATGAGAAAGCTCATAAGCTTCAGCTGGACGATCCAGTAATATGCCTTTCATCGTACTGGACGCATGAATCTCACTATTTCTCGCGAGGTCTAAAGGATCTTCGTTACGCAATCCAATAATCGAAGCATCTTGCTTTAACATCACCTGTTGCAATTCATGTATATGCTGCTTGCGAATTTCACGAGGGGATACACCTTTGATGACGGATAATGCTGCACCTGTTCCAGCCGCTTCACCCATGATCGCACAGGTCGCCATGACGCGTGTTGTTCCAAAAGCCACATGAGATGCGCTGATATTCCGACCCGCGAAAAGTAGGTTCCGCACATTCTTCGAATAGAGTGAACTAAATGGAATATGATAGATCCCATCCGCATGCAGATGCTTCGAGCCGCTCTCTTGTGCGTACATCCCTTGCGGTGGATGCAAATCAATTGACCAACCTCCGAATCCAATCCGGTCTTCAAATTCACGCTGCGCGAGAATATCATTTTGCGTTAGAATCGTATCACCAACAAACCGTCTGTATTCACGTTTACCCGGAATCGAGCCAACCCACTCCAGCGTCATATTTTCGGCATCAAAATGACCTGAGTTTTTAATGTAATCCCAAATCCCATAAATAACTGAGGATAGCTCATCACGTATTCGTTCATTCTCATCCACCGTATCAAGCTCACCGCCCCACTCAATCCACCAGTAGTGACAGCCTGAATCTCCACTCCGAATGACCCGACGGATCGGGATCGACGTTGTCGTAATATCCTTCGCGAACGATGGTGCAACATAACGTACCGGTTTTCCTGTATCCTGTGTATAAAACAATAATGTACTGCCTAATGTAATGTTATCAGGCACTTCTGGTGCCCATTCCTCATTAAATTCATGGCGGGCTTCACGTCCTAATCGAAAATCAGCTCCTGCTAGAAAGCCTACCAAACCATCACCCGTACAATCGATGAACGCCTCACTCTCGAACGTAATCAACCGCTCAGATCCCATCATCCAACCGATCACACTGCGAATCGTACGATCCCCTGCCTCACCTTCCGCTTCCACTTCGCGTACATCGGTATTTAGAAACAAGCTGATATTCGACTCTGCCTTCACGGCTTCGAGTAAGGTTAGATCCCATAAGTATGGATTTCCTTCCGGGTTCCGGTATTGATTCTCGATGAATAACTCACCCATAATGCCTGTCTCACGTGCATATCGATTTACACCATGTCCTGTTGCACCACATACCCATACCCGAACCTCTGAACTCGAGTTACCACCAAGTACAGGACGATTCTGCACTAGCGATACTGTTAACCCAAGGCGCGCTGCAGCGATCGCCGCGTTCATCCCTGCAAGTCCCCCACCGACTATTGTTACATCGGATTTAACCGTTTCTGTTCTCATGTTAAGTATCCCTCCTAAAGTTAGCCTTTCACAGCCGAACTTGAAATCCCTTGAATAATGTATTTCTGACCCACAAAGAAGATAATAATCATTGGAATTATCGCAGCCGATGAAGCAGCCATCATCCCGTTGTAGTCCACATTGTTCTCAAGAATAAAATTCTGCAATCCAAGCGGAATGGTATATAGCTTAGGACTTTGCAAGAATACAAGCGCATTCTCATAATCATTCCATTGCCAGGAGAAATCGAGGATAGCAAACGTTGCTATTGCTGGCTTCGCTAATGGCAGAATTAAGCGAAAAAATATTTTGTAATGCCCCGCCCCATCCAAAAAAGCAGATTCCGTAATTTCCTTAGGAATGCTCATGAAGAACTGCCGAAGCATAAATACACCGAAGATCGAGAACATGGCTGGCAGGATGAGCGCCCAATGCGTATTGTAAATCCCCACCCAGTTAAACATGATAAACTTTGGAACAAAAAGCACCTGAGGTGGGACCATCATCATCGATAGATATATGACAAATAGTCCATCTCGCCCTTTGAACGACGTACGTGAAAATCCGTAAGCGGCAAGGGCAGATAGAAACACAGCCCCCACAGTTCCAATCATTGAAATCTTAAGAGAATTTAAATAATAAGGAACAAAATCATGGCTTCCTGTCCACACCCGGATATGATTGCTCCAGTTGAGAGATGAAGGCAGCCATTTGTTAAACACCTCGGCAGGTGTCTGAAAGGATGTGCTGAGCATCCATAGAAAAGGCACAATCATAAATAGTCCTAGAATAAACATGATGATCGTTACTGGCAGTTTCACCTTCATGTTTCCTGCATTTTCATTCATACCGCCTGCTCCTTTAATTTATGGTTTCAGGGCCCCCGCAAAGCCCCACTTTATGGGGTCATTTAGTAATGAACCCAGCGCTTTTGGCCGATCCACTGAAAGACTGTAATGACGAGAATGACGGCGAACAAGAACCATGAAATGGCTGAAGCGTATCCCATATCGTAATAACTGAATGCTGTTTTATAAACGAATAGTGATAAGACCGTCGTACTTCCGCTAGGACCTCCAGCCGTAATGGCTTGAATAATCGAGAATGATTTCATCGTCATAATTAATCCGGTAATCATTAATAGGAAGGTTGTTGGACTAACAAGAGGCCATACAATTTTCCATGTTGTTTTGAATGTGCTTGCACCATCAATCCGAGCAGCTTCCAGCTGTTCTGTCGAAATTTCCTGTAGTGCTGCTAAATAGATGATCATATTGTAGCCAAGCATCAGCCAGATTTGTACGATATCAATGGCATACATTGCGGTTTCCGTATCCGCAAACCAGCCTGGCGGCGATGTTATGCCAATCCAGCGAAGCATTTCATTGATGGGTCCCTGTGAAGGCTGAAATAACAGCATCCAGACAAATGCAACGGCTACTCCACTGGAGATATACGGTAGGAAGAACATTCCACGTAATACGCCTTTAAGATACACACTGCGGTTTAGAAATAGCGCTACAATAAAGGCGAGCACCATCGATACTGGAACCGATATCAGGAATATCACCGTATATTTGATCGAGGCATAGAAATTATCGTCATGGAACAACCGTTTGAGATTATCCAGCCCAGTAAATTGCCAATTCGGATTTGAAAATTGATAATTCGTAAACATGAGAACAAAGGAATAGATTGCAGGAATAATAAAGAATAAGAGAATACCAATCATATTCGGAAGAATAAAGGTCATGCCGATCCAGCCTTGTCTGTCCATCCAGCTTCTCCGCTTCACGGTATCGCCGCCTTTCGTATGCTGAAAAATGGGTATACGAAAGAGAAGAACGAAGAAATCTTCCTCCTTCTCTTTTGTGCTAACTATTTCATTATTTCAATAACTCTTGCGAACGGGTTTGCATATTCTTCATCGTGGTTTCAATATCTTGCTTATTTAAGAAGTATTTTTCATACTCTTCTTTACGTGCATCAATGGCTTGTTGAGTTACATTTAGCTGGAAGGATGGGAATTTGCCGAATACAATTTTATTCATTGAATCTGTATCATATTTGTCTTCCACACCCTTCATGAGAAGGCTCATTGCTTCCTTACTATCTACACTCTTAGAGGCTGGAATACGACCACCGCTTGCCATTGGCAGCATACCGCCATCCGCATACCATTTTGCGAACTCCCAAGCTGCATCCAGGTTCTTGGATTTCGCATTAAGAGCAAGCATGTCACCCACACCGCCCGAATATTTATAATCCTTTTGATCTTTATTCACTTTTGGAATCGCAGCGAACGCGGTTTTGAAATCATGCGGATAGTCTTTCAAGTTGTTCGCATTTCGGAAAATAAACTCACCTGCTGCCAGCATTGCCGCTTTGCCTTGCAGGAACATGGTATCAACCGGCATCTTACTGGTCAGTTGCTCGCCATATTCCGGTGTGGATTTGTCCACGAACATCATGTTATGCAATATTTCCAGGTGTTCTTTCCATAGATCATTTCCAAAGTTTGAAGTACCATCCGCCTGTTTCACACCCATTCCAGCAAGCGTACCGTCCATCGTTGTTGAGAAGGAGGAATCTGCCTGCAATAATCCGTACACACCAGGCTTCGTCAGCTTCTTCGCATACTCCTCAAGATCTGACCAGGTCCAGTCCACCGCAGGAATCGGTAATCCTGCTGCATCCAGCATATCTTTGTTCAACCATACAAACGCCATATTTTTCTTTGTTGGAATCCCATAGTACTTATCATTGATTTTCCACATCGCTGCGTCCTCGCCGATCTGGCTGTCGATGTCATAATCTGTTTTCGTGCTTAGATCCAAGGCAACGCCTGCATCCATACGTTTCTGTAAATGAGCAAGATCGTAGTTCATGAAAAGGTCTATGTTTTGATTGGTCATCAAGGCAGTGTCCAGCTTTAAGTTTCCAGCATCGTCATTTACATTACGGATATACTCGACTTGAATGTCTGGATGATCTTTATTCCAGTTATCAATTACAGCTTGAGGCCCGGCTTCTGCAGGAACGGCCCCCCACATCGTAAGCTTTATTTTCTCCTTTGCTGTTTGTCCATTTGCACTGCCCTGCGCATCATTACTTCCACTAGTACCACAACCAGCCAGCATCGTACCTGCTAATAAGACAGAAAGCACTGCAGGAACCCACTTTTTCTTCATCGATATCTTCCCCCTTGGAAGGATTATGTGTTGTGCTCTACGTCTATAACTTTATCATCAGAGCGGATTCTGGGGGATGAACTACATTTGGGAAACTATAGAACGTTTTTTGGTTCTTTGCGAAATTCATTTGGCGTGACGCCACACCACTTTTTGAAAATTTTAATAAAATAATTATCGTTCTCAAAGCCCACCTGCTGACCAATCTCACTAATCGTTAGCTTCGTCTCGGCAAGCAGCATTTTTCCAGCCTGAATACGCCGCTCTTGGATATAATTCGTCAACGTTTTCCCTGTCTTTTTCTTGAATAAGTCACTTATATAGCTGGCATCCATTCGTATCAGCTCTGACATGGATTTGAGCGAGATGTCCTCAGAATAATGCTCTTCAATGTAAGCAATTATTTTGTTCATCTCCACATGGTCTGTCGGTCCCGTTTGTTGCTTCTCAGGAAACCATTTATCTGCCTTCTTCATCTTCACCATTCGCTCCAGCTCGGCATGAACCTTATCCATGGTCTGCTTCAAACCTTGTAGATCTAAAGATAGCTTCAGAATGTAGTCCGAAGCTCCAAATACGATTGCTTGCCGAGCGTATTCAAATTCACTCAATGCGGTCAACATTACAAATCGGCAGTCGAAGCCTTCCTCTCGCGCAACTTGAAGGAGCTTCACCCCATCCATCACTGGCATATTGATATCCGTCACTACCACATCAGGTCGAAGCTCACGAATCATTTGTAAGCCTACTTCTCCATTCTCCGCCTCACCTATAATTTCAAACGGGATTCCAGCCTTTAAGAATAACTTCCGTATACTTTTAACCGCGGGTTGTTCATCATCCACAATTAACGTTCTCCACATGTGAGCTTGCCTCCATCGTAAGGTTTTGAAATAAGAAGTGGAAAATGGATAATCACTTCAGTTCCTGTGTCTGATGATACAATGTCCATGCCTGTCCGTTGATTCTTGAACAACAGCTCTAAGCTCTCCCTAATATTCTGAACACCGATTCCTTTTCGTTTCCGTGCAGCCTTATTCAGCTGTGCTCTCTCTATCCCCATGCCGTTATCTTTAACCTGCAGATATAGTTGTTGTCCAGTCACCTTAGCGGAAATATCAATTTTCCCTTGTTTCACAGACTGACCGAAGCCGTGAATCAAGCTATTTTCAATTAAGGGCTGAAGACAGAATTTAGGGATTAATGCGTATTGCAGCTCCTCGTTGATATCATATTGAATCTCAATCCCATGTCCGAAGCGTTGCCGCTGAATCTCCATGTAAGATTCAATCAGTACGATCTCATCCTTTAACAGAATCAAATCCACTTCCGTATTTAATGTTGTTTCCAATATTTTGCCTAGTGCAACACAAATTTCATAAATTTCATCATCATCTTTATCTAAGGCGATACTCTTTATCGTATTCAATGTATTTAGTAGGAAATGCGGGTTCATCTGCGAGAGCAACACCTGAAATCGAACAAATTGCTTCTGTTTTTCTTCAAGCTGAAGTCGCTGCAACAGCTCATTTAAATCATGAATCATTATATTGAAACTCTGAGTCAGCGCAAGAATCTCTCCCCGCCCTTGCTCGGGTAATTTCATTTTGAGATTCGTTTTAGCGGTCATCTCCATCTTCTTCTGCAGCTTCTTTAGCGGCACTGTAATCGTCGATGAGATAAAATAAGTTAATAGAACAAATAGCAGTAGTATGACTCCAAATACAGCAAAAAATCGTTGCTTCTGCTTGTACACCTCAAGAAATAGCTGATCTAGCTGTACCTTTTTAACGACATAACCATTCAACTCTTCGATGTAGCTGTATGTGTATAAGCTTTTCTCCTTCGGATCGATGATGGATGCCGCACGCTCTGTCTGCCGCTGGTTGGCGCTCTTCACAATACTCTGCGCAATATCAAGTGAAAAGGTCTCATCCTTATCCGGATTAAGCATCACTCTCCCTGAGGCATCGAGCAGAAAAAAAGCCCCTTCCTGCTTACTCCCTAACGTTGATCTAGTAAACCACTCCTCATAATCGATACTTAGTCTTGCATAGGCATAAATGTTAAAACCATTATCACGCATAACCTCATAGAGACTAAGCATTTTCTTACTTGTTGTACTTTCCCGGACTACATTATTCTTGTCATTCGGATTCCATATATATCGATTCGCTCCTTCTCGCTTCAATGCTTGAACCCAATCCTCCGATTGGATTTCGTCGTAGCTCAAGGTTTCCCTCGGCATAAAGGAAGTGTATGCGTTTCCATGAAGGTCGATTAAAGTATAATATACCGTCGCTCCACTCATGAAGAATGTATTTTCAATCGCTCCAAACTTGTTTTCAACGAGCTTTTTTCTCGTGATTTCATCAGATTGCTCGGGATTCTTCATTATCGATAAAATCGTTGTATCTTGTTCAAGTAATGACCCAGTTTTCATAACGAGACTCATGAGATCAACAAAACCATTCTTAATCCCAATAAGCTGCTCTATGTTCTTCGTTTCCGCATTATCCTGAAGCATTTGTTCTGTCTCTTTGAAGTTATACAGAACGAGCATGGCAATGGGTGATAGTACTAACAGTAAGAAAGCTAACAAAATCCGATTCTTAAAGGTACTTGGCGTAAGCTTCAAATATAATCGCTTCAAACGAAAACTCCCCTTACATTTTTTGTGCATACACTTCGTTTGATAATTTTTCAAGAAGCAGCTCTCGCGCTATCTTTTTGTCTTCACCAAAAGCGGCTCTTCTCCCCTTTTATTCTAAACTTCTCCTGCTAAAAAAAATAGAGCCGGGATTACCTCCCAGCTCTACCTAATCTTATTCTTTTATTAGAACGTATTCCATTTCGTTACCTCATCCACGGATAGTCGAACCGTAGGACGCCCAGGCTTCGCAGCCTTACCCAGCGCTATCAACATAATATTCTCATAGCTTACGGGTACATTAAAGGCTTCGTTTAATTTCACTGCATCATAGCCACCCATTGCCACGGTATCATACCCCTTCGCACGTGCGGCAAGCATCAGTTGCATACTTACTAATCCACCATCAACATGAACGATCTTCTTCAAGGTTTCCTCGCTCATACTACGGTAGCCGTTATCTACTGAATTGATCATCATGGTCTTCACTTCATCTGTCATAAAACCCGCTTCAACCGAGCGTGAATAAATTTTTTCGCCTTCATTAAACCACTCCAAATCACCGAATACGGCAATAACCGCAGAGGCATCTGCAATCTGCTGCTGATTATAAGCGATAGGAAGTAGCTTATCCTTCAAATCCTGCTCATCAATAACCAGGAACCGCCAAGGCTGCAAGTTGCTAGAGGATGGCGATGTGATCGCTACTTTCAGAATATCTTCAATTTCTTCTTTCGAAATTTTGACGGCTGGATCATAATAACGTACAGAACGACGATCCTCTAATACCGTGAAAAAATCCTGTTGTTTCTCAACCTGTGTAGACATATAAATTACTCCTCCAATATTATCTTTACTGTGTCTAATTTATCACAGTTAAGACCTACGACCTTAACTGTGTTATATTACGCACAGTATATTCCTGATAAGTTAAACTGTCAATAGAGCTCATAAGTTCGCTCTAGCAAGTCCAGAATCGTATATCTCTGCAATGTATTGTATATACTTTGGTCCATTTCTTCAGTCAGCTCTTCAATAATAGACTTCATCTTAGTTCCAAATAAATGTTCCCCTGTTGCATCTAACATGATCTGACAACGTGTTTCTGCAATCTGAAGTGCATGGTATACTTCCCCGAGCAAAATGGTCTCCGCAGGACGGCTTAACTTATATCCGCCATCACGTCCTTCACGCGTTTCAAGGATGCCAGCACCTGCTAAGACAGATAGAATTCGTCGCAGAAGTGTCGCCTCGGATTGAATCGATCCCGCAATATCATTACTCGTGCACGTTGTATTCTCCTTGGCAAGGATCACCAACGCTTGAAGCGCTAAGCTAAATGTCTTATAGGTAGAGGGGCAGGATTTAATTTGCTTCTTGATAGATGACTGATCTTGCATATTCCCTTTTCCTCCTTCGGCAGTGCGATATTCCCCTGCATTTTATCGTAAACATTGCCTTGTCGCAAGCCTTCAAATAAGAAAACTCCCCCACCATTTCACCTTTCCGGTGGGTATACGGTGGGGGAGACTTCATCCTGGATGCTCCAGATTTGTTATTCGTCGATTTTCAGTACGGCCATGAATGCTTCTTGTGGTACCTCGACACTGCCGACTTGCTTCATGCGTTTCTTACCTTCTTTTTGTTTCTCAAGCAGCTTACGCTTACGCGAAATATCACCGCCGTAACATTTAGCAAGTACGTTTTTGCGCATCGCCTTAACGGTTTCACGCGCAACGACCTTCGTACCCACAGAGGCTTGAATCGGCACTTCGAACATTTGGCGAGGGATAATCCCACGTAGTTTCTCACAGATGATACGACCGCGGTTGTATGCACGATCACGGTGAACGATAAAGGACAAGGCATCAACCTGCTCATTGTTAAGCAAGATATCCATCTTGACCAGATTCGAACGACGGTACCCGCAAATTTCATAGTCGTAGGATGCATAACCTTTTGTACCTGATTTCAACTGATCAAAGAAATCATAAACGATTTCAGACAGTGGGATCTCGTAAGTAATCGTTACACGGTTAGTATCAAGATACTCCATATTTACGAACTCGCCACGTTTGTTCTGACACAGCTCCATTACAGTACCTACAAAGTCGTTAGGCACGATGATTGCTGCTTTAACGTAAGGCTCTTCAATGTAGTCAATCGTTCCGATTTCCGGATAATGTGACGGGTTGTCAATTTGAATCATTTCGCCATTGGTCAGCATGATTCGATAAATAACACTCGGTGCAGTTGTAATCAGCGGCAAATTGAACTCGCGCTCAATCCGCTCTTGAATGATCTCCATATGCAAGAGTCCAAGGAATCCGCAACGGAAACCAAATCCAAGCGCGCTCGAGCTTTCCGGCTCAAAGCTTAGCGAAGCATCATTCAGCTGGAGCTTCTCAAGTGCCTCACGAAGATCGTTATAATCGGAGGTTTCAATAGGATATAACCCGCAATATACCATCGGGTTGATCTTACGGTAGCCTGGTAGCGGCTCAGCAGTAGGATTCTTTGCGTCAGTGACAGTATCACCGACACGGGTATCTCCAACATGCTTGATCCCAGCTACGATAAATCCAACATCCCCGATGTTCAATTCATCGACAATGGTCATACGCGGCATAAATGCACCAACTTCAATGACCTCGAAGGTCTTCTCCGTTGCCATCATCTTAATCTTCGATCCCGCACGGATCTTCCCGTCCATTACGCGCACATAGACGATAACACCTTTGTAAGGATCGTAATGAGAGTCAAAGATCAACGCTTTAAGCGGCTCTTCTGAATTACCGGATGGCGCAGGAACCTGCTTCACCACCTGCTCCAGAATTTCCTTGATCCCGATACCGGCTTTGGCAGAGGCCATTACCGCTTCACTGGTATCCAGTCCGATAACATCCTCAATCTCCTGCTTTACCCGGTCTGGGTCAGCGTTTGGTAGATCAATTTTGTTGAGGACAGGCAGAATTTCCAGGTTGTTATCCAGCGCAAGATACACATTGGCAAGCGTCTGTGCTTCAATCCCTTGTGCCGCATCTACTACGAGCAACGCGCCTTCGCATGCTGCAAGACTGCGGGAAACCTCATAGGTGAAATCGACGTGCCCCGGTGTATCAATCAAGTTGAGATAGTATTCTACACCATCGTCTGCACGATAGGTTAAACGTACGGCTTGCAGCTTGATTGTGATACCGCGTTCGCGCTCCAGATCCATCTGATCGAGTACCTGTTCCTGCATTTCACGCGTGGTTAGTGCCCCCGTGTATTCCAAAATGCGGTCAGCTAGTGTCGATTTACCATGGTCTATATGTGCAATAATCGAGAAATTGCGAATTTGTTGTTGTCTTTTCTGAACGTCAGTCATTCCTTACCCCCACAGACAGCCTGATATTAATCCACTTATTATAACAGTACAAGCTTACTCCATCAATCCCGCCCTTACGTAAAACAGAAGAAACAGCTATTCACGTACCCGTGAAATAACTGTTTCTCCTGAAATCATTGTGATTCTTCCGCAGAATCGAACAATGAGACTACCCAGCGTATGCCCTTCTGAGAAGCCTGCTGCAAAAGGCCTGCCGTTTTATCCGCTATCACATCGACTGTCGGCTTTTGTTCCTCGGGAATCAGAATCTGCTCCGGAGTTTTCGTATTATCCCCATCTACCACTTGCTGAGGAAGATCTTCAGTTGGCGCAGGATTGCTATTCTGAGGCAATGGAGAAACAGGCGTATATGCACCTGTGATAGGGTCGATCACCATCGGAACATACACATAAGTCTGCCCACCTTGTGTAACCCCATTCTTAATCGGCTGAGATTGCATGCCCGTCACTTGACTGGTTGGCGTAGTCGATAGGTCGGTCCAGCCTGGCAGCAGCTTAGAGACGGTTGCGCCTCCGCTGCCACTGAACTGCATACCTAACAGTATGCCAACCCCTGCCCAAATACCGACCATAACCAGTTTTTTACCGAAACGAGACATGTAATCCACTCCTTCTTAAATACTTGGTAATAAGGTTGTTTATTCTAATGAAATATCTATAGCTTAAGAAGCTCCGTTCGACTTTTGAGGTGCTGTAGCATTTACCTTCTCCGAGTCATGACTGCTCCAGTACACATCCGCAATAGCATCTGCCAAAATATCAGCCGTACGCTTTAATTCCTCTGCTGTATTATCAATACCGCCCACTTCAATCAAGACACTATTAGGTGAGAGGGTTTGGTTGTACTCCCCGTTGTTTCCTTTACCCGCAGCTTTTCCCCATATTCCGCGAGATATTCCTGGGTAACTCTTTTCAATCGTTTGATGAATCTTGTTTGCAAACTCTTCGTTCTTCTTCCAATCTTTATTCGCATGTCCAATAATAAAATACACCTGAGCGTAACTTTTCCCATCAATCGTTGCAGTTGTTTTGCCGTGACGCTGTGAGTCGCGGTGAATGTCGATAAGTTCACTCATTTCTTGATTTGTGCTCATTGCTGATTTAACCAACATTCGGGAATACTTATAGGAAAAATTCCAGTTATAGTCGGCAATTTTAGTTGGAAAATCATCTTTGGCATGAACGGTACCAATTCCGCGTTGTTCCAATCTTTTCGTAATATATGATCCTACCAGCATTACATTTTTAGAAGAAACCGCCGAGCTTGGATTTTCGTTCGCTACGCCTAGTAGAGGGTTAAAGGCCTCCCGTGGATGTGAATGATAGATAAGGATCCGTTTAACCGAGGTGTCCTTGGGATTATCTGTCTCGCTTTGCGGATCACTCTTATCCGTACCTCCTGCAGCTGCTGATGGCTCAGGAGATGGAGCTATCGTCGCTTCAGGCTGCTGTGCTGGGGGATCTTCAGGCTTGTCCACTTCGTTTGGAGCAGACGAATCAACTTCTTCCCCGCCCTCAGCAAGTTCATCCGTTCCCGGATGATAATCAACAGGTGCTCCTGTAGAGCCGCCTGAGCCTTGTCGCAAAAGAAATGGATCATCCGCTGCCAAGCCTGGCACTTCACGAGAGACTAAACTCTTCGGATCACTTGGATTCACACTGGTCAGCAATTGAAATACAAAGGAAGTTACTTTTTCACCTGAAAAAGCGGAAGGCTCTTTCCCCTGCGGTAAATGCGGTACTTCCATCCCCAACAGCTCCATGAAAAATCCACTGGATAGCGAGGCCGCAAGCCCCTTCATAGATGGAATGGGTGAAGAGTTCAACTTCTGTCCGGCCAAACCGCCAGCTCCAAGCAGCATAAAAAACACTAGCGAACCTCCGGCGAGCAGCAGCATCGTTCTTCCCAGCGATAAAGCATCCAGCACTCTTCCACGTAAACGGCCGATGTTCCAAAGCTGAAACCATTTTTTATTCATTATATTTATGTCCTCCTCCAGCCCTCTGTAATCTCTTATACTCCAAATCTATGAGCGAAAGAGTAGTAGTAGAACCGTAAATGAGAGAATTGACATAAAGCCCGCACAGGATACTGTACATCAGCATCCCGCCGGACTGTGTGCTAGCTATGATTCAATTAGTGGGTATAAGCGCCAACATTCTCAGGATCGACCGCATCATGTAGCGCCGCATTAAGGCCACTCGCAACAATATTAGCGATGCCTTCAATAAATTCATCGATTTCCTTAGGGGTAACGATCAAATCATGTCCAAGCGGCTCCAGTACTTCCTTCACTAGTGACAGTCGCTCTTGCTCGGAAATATCGTCCAGCATCCCCATGATTTCCTTAGTATGACCCGCTCCTTTGCCAAAATGATTCTTCATCATCTCCAGCACATTATTTACAATGGTCGAAGCATAGCAAACGGTAGGAACACCGATAGCAACACAAGGAACACCCAGAATTTCCTGTGTTAATCCGCGCCGTTTATTGCCAATCCCCGAACCAGGGTGAATACCGATGTCGGCAATTTGAATTGTCGTATTGATCCGTTCCAGTGAACGGGATGCCAGCGCATCAATGGCAATGATGAGATCCGGCTTGGTACGATCCACGATCCCCTGTACAACTTCACTCGACTCGATACCGGTCAACCCTAACACCCCTGGAGCAATAGCACTTACCTTACGGTAGCCTGGAGAGACCTGATCCGGCACGAGCTCATAAAATTGCCGAGTAATGAGCGCATTCTCCACCACCAGCGGCCCCAATGAATCTGGAGTCACATTCCAGTTTCCCAGTCCAACGATCAGTACAGATGCATCCTTACCAATCCCAATCCTAGTCAGGAAGTCCTCGAATTCGCGAGCAAAGACTTCAGCTACTTTTTGCTGCAAGCCCGTATCTCCACCGCGCAATGCCGGCACCTCAAGAGTGACATAATTCCCAATCGCGCGACCTATCGCCTGAGATCCGGCAGCGTTAGCCACACCAAGCCGGGTAACTTTTATCCCATCAGACTCTTCCACTTCTTCGTTTACACCAGGAATTGGCGTCCTTTGTGGCCCTTGAGCCATTTCCTTCGCCTCTAACGCCAAGTCCGTGCGTACCGAATATAGCTGCAGATCCGGTTCCATTGTTCCAGCCTCCTAAAAGTTTTGTAAGCATCGCTCCATTGAATTACTTCGAGCAAAGCTTGCTTCGTAAGCGATACTTAGTTTTGTGAGCAGACGCTTCCCTTGAGTTACTTCAAACAAAAACTCAAATTGCAAGCTTCTGCCTATGCTCTTTTGTCGATAGTGTGCGAGAGAAAGCCCTTGTTTATGCAGGTTAAAATGGTTTAATTTGAAAGCTTTAAGTATTGCTTTTTACTACCGGTCATGCTAAACTATTTTAAGTTGTGAATCATTTGATAATGATTTCGAATGTCTTACAGGAGGTGAATGCAATGCCAAATATTAAATCCGCGGTTAAACGCGTAAACACGAACGAAAAACGCCGTGCACTGAACGCTTCCCAAAAATCCGCGCTTCGTACAGCTGTGAAAACTGCTGATGTAGCACTGACAGGTACGGAAGTTGAAACTGCTCAAGCTGCTTTCCAAGCTGCTTCCAAAAAGCTGGACAAGGCCGTAACTAAAGGTCTGGTTCATAAAAATGCGGCTGCCCGCAAAAAATCCCGCTTGGCGAAGAAATTGAACGCTCTTAAGGCTCAAGCCTAGGACGACATTCATAATGAGCAATTGAAGAACCTGACCGCTATGTTTCATACGGTTGGGTTTTTTTGTGCCTACTATTCTATAAATATAAGTAATAGTTTCCTCCTTTTAGACGTTAGTTGAATGAAAAAAACCACCTTAGAAAGGTAGTTTTCTTGAACGATCAACTTTTCTCTTTTTTCATTTCATAATAGTGATTCGTCATAAAATTATCCACTACTTAGCTCAAGTACCTAGCCGTAACATAAACAACTCCAGACCAAGCACTTTATCTATAGCTCCTGTCTTCATTTTATAATCCAGATCAGCCAGTGCACTTAAAATTTGACGCAGACGTTCACTTGAGAACTTGTGGGCCTGCTCCCCTGCAAGCTTTACTGCATAAGGATGAAGTCCGATCTGTGAGGCAATCTGACCTTGCGAATAACTATGAGCTGATAAATCCTTCACCTGCAAAATAATCCGGAACTGCCGTGCAATCAGCGCAGCAATCTTAATGGGTTCTTCCCGCTGCTTCAACAGCTCATACAGCGTATCAAGCGCCTTATCTAGACGCAGGTTAGCGATATCCTCTACAAGCGTAAACACATTTTGTTCCGTTCCGCGATGCACCAGACTCTCTACTGCTTCTGCGTCTACGGTTCCGCCCTTACCAGCGAACAAACATAGCTTGTCCATTTCCGCGGATAAGCCCTGCAAACCTGTCCCCGCATTAGTGATAAGAATCTCTGCGGTGCCAGATGCCATCGTACAACCTCGCTCACGAATCCCTTTCTCTACCCAGCGCAGCAGTTCTTCTGCCCCTAGCGGGTTGAAAGCTAATACCGTACCCGCTGTTTTAACGGTCTTCACAATTTTCTTACGCTCGTCCAGCTTGTCATTATTCACCATAAAGACAATCACACTGAAATCTACAGGATGCTGCAAATAATCACTTAAAATATCTATACGATGCTCAAGTTTGGCATTTTCTTTTCCCGCTGTAAATAAAGATGCGTCCCGCACCAGCAATAATTTACGTTCTACCATAAAAGGTACAGTCTCTGCTTCTTCTATCACAGCCTGCACCGGCGTCTCCGAGAGATCAAAGGGAATAACTGCGAAATCACGATCCTCTTTAGCAATTAGCTGGTCTTCCAGCAATGCCGCAAATTCATTCATTCGAAATTTTTCACTGCCGTACAAAAGGTACAGCGGCGAGATTTTCCCTTGTTTGATTTCTTTTATCGCCGTTTTGGCATCCATTCCGCCACTTCCTTTTCCATTCATCTAGCCCAATTTGCCCAGATTCCTATTGTAGCAAAAAAAACGACATAAATGCACATGCAAAAACGGAGAAACTCTGGCAGCCATGGCCAAAGCCCCTCCGTTTAAGCGGCGCATCTATATAAACGCCGGAGTGAGAAGCCCTAGAAACTTCCCATCCGACGGTCATACCGATGTTCTTCAAATCCTATACTTTCTAGTTCCTGTCCGGTTGCTATAGTATATTCTGAAACTCCGAAAAATGTTCCAGCCTCAATTTAATTTGTTGACATTGAAGACGGAGTCTTCGATGGTGTCGCCCCAGGTGTTGTAACCGGCGTTGAAGAAGCTGCTGACGCTTCCTGTACAGTGTACACCTTAGTGGTATTCACACCATCTTTCTCCGTCACATACGTAAACTGCGAGCTATCCGCCGACCATTCTCCAGAAATCCAATTTCCTTCTAATGGATAAGAAGTCACTGCTGTCCTATCTTCCACAGAACCTTCGGGTGAATTCTTATAAATAACAAGCTGTAATCCAACAAACTCAACGGCATAATGCCCATCAGGGGAAGTCCAAGTCTGCACATTAGAATCATTGGAATCACTAGAAATGTTAAAGCCCATAACCTCTCTCCTAAAATCATTCGCACTATCTAATGATTCCTCCGTAGGTGGCGCTGAATCAGCTGCGATCCCTTTATCTATAGAACCAGGTTGATCCTTCTTATCAGTCTTGAACTGATTATTACTGCCAGCACTAGTATCCGGAGTTTGAACTTTCGTTACAGTATCCGGCTTCGGCGTCATAATCTTCTCCGTAGGTTTGGGCTTCACATTATTTGTTGGTTCCGGTATCGATCGTCCTCCAGATCCAGCATTAGTTTCTGTTGGAGAAGTCGGCATCGACGCAGGGTCTACCGGCCCCATCGCTCTATCTAATGCAGCGTTATCCTCATTCACATCAGGAGCAGCTGGTAGAGCCCCCGAATCGATTCCGCTATTAGCAGGCGCAGCCTCATATGAATCAGCAGAAGTAGAGACTTGCGATTCAATAGCCATATTATCAGCACTATCGCTGGTCGCTTTACTACTATCCTGCATCATTTGTTCTACCTCTGCCCCAGGCATTTTATCCGGCATATTAAAAATAGCGATCCCTAATATTACGGCAGCTGCGATAGCTCCAATGCCTGTCCGTGCTGCTATAGAAGTTCCCTTGGAAGGTTTACCGCGGGAGCTTTCACGTGAAAATGGAACTACAACTGGTTCCTCGGTTCTCACAGCGCTTTGTTCACGGCTGCTTCGATCCAATTCTGCAAGCTGAGGTAAAATAGAGTCAACCAGACTAAACGGGGGTTTCACGTCTGGCAACTGCTCCAATTCATTGGAGAGAAGTGTCAGCCGCTCAAAGACTTCCGCGCAGGAAGGACAATTATCGATATGACGGAACATCTCAACAATCTCATCTTGGCTCAAGTCTTGGTCTATATAGCGGTGCATCCATTCCATCACCTCCGCGCATTTCATCCCGATACACCACCTTTCTGGTACTCCTGAAGTCTATTCTGCAGCTGCTGTCTGGCCCTAAACAGATATGATTTCACTGTATTCAAAGGCAAATCCAGGCAGTCTGCAATCTCGTTGTAAGAAAAATCTTGTAAATAGCGCAGGACGATGACTGTCCGATGATGCTCGGGCAATTGATCAATCGCTTCACGTATATCCTCAGCTAAATAAGAAGACAGAACCTCACGTTCCACATTGTGTTTATCCTGAAACACCATTTCATGCTCATCAATAGAAACTGTAGGTTTAGTTCTTCTGAATTTATCAATGCAAATATTGGTAACGATTCGCTGAACCCACGTTTTGAACTGGGCCTTTTCCTCATATGAACCGATTTTGGTATAAACCCGGATCAAGGCCTCCTGAGATGCATCCAGCGCATCTTGTTCATTATGCAAAATGTAGAAGGCGGTTTTATATACATGCCCTTCAATTTCTCGCAATAGGGTGATTAGAGCGTCGCGATCGCCCGCTTGAGCGGCTCTGATGAGTCCCTGCTCCACCACGAAGGTTCCCCCTCTCTATGCAATCTTACTGACGCGCAAGACTGCGAATTTGTTGCAACCCTGTAATTAATATTTTTAGAATACCAAACTTTTCTAAGAACGTCATGTTAAGCCATCTTTTATAAAGCGCTATCGCACATTTCATAGCATTTCACAGTCAATAATTCCTACTAAGCATACAGGGGAAACTTCAATCATTCAAATACTCTTTTGAATAACTTTATAACAAAAATGACACAAGTATAAACGCCTTCGGCATCGCAATATGGCCGGCAAGCGTTTAGGTAAGAAATATCTCCCATTTCCAAAAGAAACGGCTTATCCTCCTATCGGAAAAGAAGCCGTCAGTAAACAAGAAATAACCTTAGAATCGAGCACATAACTCTATTTATATAACACAATCTTGCAGAGCATGAACACTGCGTAGTTGTCCCTAGTTTCATCATCCACAACATACGCCTCTCCATTCTCAAAAATATGAGGGTTATTGTAATTCCGCTCTAATCTATAGATCTGGCCCTCCGTCACCTTACAACCATGGAATGCCGACGCAATTTCTACGTATTCCGCATCCTCTTCATCAGCTGCAAGATACAGCTTTTTATCATGATAAGCAGGCATATACTCACTCCCGGTCCGATAATAAACCATTCCAATTCGTAGACGTCAGTCAAACATCATAACTCTTCTACTTTATAGTTTATTGCCTTTGTCCTCATTCTATACTTTATGAAAACATATAATGTAAGAAAATCTGAATGTCGGAAAATAAGTATACAAAAAGGTTGTACGGCTGACATGTGTCAGCTATACAACCTTCAATAAATCTATTTATTCGAAATTAAGAAACATACCTGATCAAATACCTTTTATCTCTTTAAATTTTGCCACATACTGAGCCGCAAGATCGGTAATCTGATCGTATCGTCCATCCTTCGCAGGTGCAGTCAAATTGCCCCCGATACCTACTGCTATACAGCCGTTGGCAATCCACTTTTCCATATTATTCAGATCCACGCCACCTGTTGGCATAATGTTCACATGTGGCATAGGGCCTTTAACCGCTTTCACATAATCCGGACCAAACGCACTGCCAGGGAACAGCTTAAGCACATCCACACCAAACTTCAATGCTTCCTTCATTTCATTTAATGTCATGCAGCCAGGCATGTACGGAATCCCATAAAGATTACACATTTTAGCTGTCTCCGCTTCAAAAGAGGGACTGACCACAAATTCCGAGCCTGCAAGAATGGCTATTCTCGCCGTTAATGGATCAAGTACAGTTCCTGCTCCAATCACTGCGCGATCTCCGTACTCCGCTACCAATCGTTTAATCGCCACATCCGCGTCCGGAGTAGTAAAAGTTACCTCAATATTATTCAAACCGCCTTCGATACAAGCAACGGACATTTTAAAAGCTTCCTCAGCACTATCAGCACGAATTACGGCTACAACTCCAACGGACGCCACATTCTGCAATACTTTCATTTTCTTCATCAGTAGACTCCCTTTCTCTTGGTACGATCGTAGATGAATATGAAATACTAATTTAGATAAACTTTTTTATTAAATTTACTAATTAAAACGATATAATCTATAATCAGATAGTAATAACAATACGGTTAACAGTCAATACATTTTTATGGATATAGAGATATCAATTTGTTAAATCGACCAATAAACCCTTGTATTATACGGATTTATTGGTGGATTATTTTCTTTTCCCCAAAACACCATACGAATTAAAAATCATTCTTTTATTGTACAAAACCGATTTATGTGATAATTTCAAATTATACATCATTGTACTGGGATAAATTCATTACCCTAGGAGGAACTCAAATGAGTAAACAGTTGGATGCCGTCACTTTCGGGGAGCCGATGGCGATGTTTTATGCGAATGAAACGGGTCCCCTGCATGAAGTGTTTTCGTTCTCCAAAGCGTTGGCAGGTGCCGAGAGCAATGTAGCTACAGGCTTATCGCGCTTAAATCACCCTACAGGTTATGTTACGAAGCTTGGCGAAGATAACTTTGGTCATTTCATTGCGCAAGCAATGAAGAAAGAAAACATTGATACCGCCAACATTACTTTTACTAAAGAAAATTCAACGGGTATGTTAATCAAATCAAAGGTTGTTACTGGCGATCCTAAAGTCGAATACTTCCGCAAAAATTCCGCGGCCTCCAAGCTTAGTCTGGTTGATTTTGACGAGGCATACTTTAATGCTGCAGGACATTTACACGTAACAAGTATCTCCGCCGCCTTATCCAAGAGCTGTCATGAATTCTCTGTTCATGCTATGGAGTTTATGAAGCGACAAGGAAAGACGGTCTCTCTCGATCCAAATCTGCGCCCTAGCTTATGGCCGGATACAGAAACAATGGTGAAGACGATCAATGATCTGGCTACACGCTGTGATTGGTTCCTTCCAGGACTCGGTGAAGGCAAGATTCTTACAGGTCTAAATACGCCAGAAGAGATTGCGGACTATTATCTGGCGCGTGGCGTCAGCTTAGTCGTCATCAAGCTCGGACCTGAAGGCGCTTACTATAAATCCGCTGAAGGAGAAGGTTATGTAGACGGGTTTAAGGTAGCGCAGGTCGTTGATACCGTAGGTGCAGGTGATGGGTTTGCCGTTGGTGTAATCAGCGCAATGCTGGAAAAGCTTCCGATTGTTGAGGCCGTCAAACGCGGCAATGCGATCGGTGCGTTAGCCGTCATGTCGCCTGGCGATATGGATGGACTTCCGACCCGTGAGGAGCTTGCGAAGTTTATGCAGCAGGAGGTTTAAGCACATAGATTTGAGTCAGCTTTCGCAACATAATCTCTGTAAACTTCTGTAATTCTCATAAATAGCTGAACGCAACCAAATCTACACAACATAGCTGTACTCTATACAACTATATCGAGTCAAAATCGTTTCTTCTCGCCTTTAATTGCACTTTATACATTTAACAACCAGGTGAACATCGCTGTCAGCAATTTCCCGCAGAAATAACTGCACAAAATACAATTAAACTTTCAATTCAGGAAGCACAAACTAAAATAGTTGCAGAAAGTACAATTAACCATAAGAAGAAACAACAACGTTGCAGCCTTATAATCTAGCAGCTTGGGAGTTTTATTATTAAAAAATGCCGTCTCACAGTTGATCTGTGGAACGGCATTTTTTTGTGCTTCTATAGCTTGTAGTCAGTTATATAACTTCACAGATTGCCCTTGTTGCAAGGACGGCGGGAATCGATAGGTGATTGGAACGGAAGCACCCTTGTCCTCAATACAAGAGAGTATAATCTTAGCGGCTTGCATACCCATTTCGTATGCAGGCTGACGAATCGTTGTAATGACTGGATTATAAATTTGCGCGAATTCCGCATCATCTATACCGATGACAGACAATTGTTCCGGAATAGCGATCGCATTTCGATTCGCATATTTCAAAATCTCTGCTAGCGTGATATCGTTCGTAGCCAATAGCGCTGTCGGAGGGTCCGGCAATGCTAAAAGGCGCTTCAGTCCTGTAGCTAATTCTTCTTTTGGCACACTACAGATATATTCCTCACGCAGAGGTATGCCGGCTTCTTCCATCGCTTTTTTATAACCACTGATCCGCTCTTTACGAGGGGTAATCGCATGTTCACCTAATGGAAGGGATACGAGAGCGATTCGCTCATGTCCTTGCTGAGTCAGCTGCCCCACACCTATCTTGACCGCCATTTCATTGTCGAGCAGCAAACTCTGCGTGGTGATTCCATCTACCAGACGATCCATAAACACTAGCGGAAAGTCAGACTCGATCAGCCGACTGTAAGCAGACGGATCGTTCCCTGTCGGAAAAATAATTAAACCGTCCACCTGTCGGGCGACTAAGGTTTCGACGTACTTACTTTCTTTTTCCGCATTCTCATCGGCATTGCATATGATTACTTGAATCCCGTGTTGCTGCAGCTCGTTCTCGATCGCCCGGATACATTGAATAGACAGCGAATAATCGATATTAGCAACGATGATTCCGACCATATGCGTCCGATTCTGTTTCAGACTGCGCGCAAGTCCATTCGGTTGATAATTGAGCTCCTCGATCACAGCCTCAATCCGATTCTTCGTCGCTTCACTCATATATTTAAAACGTTTGTTCAAAAATTGGGAGACTGTACTCTTCGACACTCCCGCTTTTTGAGCCACATCATCAATCGTTAACTTCTTCATCGCTTCGGCTCCACTCTTCTCAAAAGAAAATTACTTTATCAAAAAGTATAGCTTTTATTGGGTGAATTATCTACTAGGGAGTAGAATTCAAATAATCCATATAAAGCTTATTTTGTTGCTCTTCCGATAAAAAAGCCCAATTCTCATCCAGCCACCCCAATCCAGCTTTCATAAGAATATCCGCTTTACGTTGTTCTCCGCCCACTTTATAATCCATGAGTAATGTTTCTCCCTTAATCTCTTTAAAACCAATTGCTGTAGCAGATGTTGGAATGCTCATGGTCTCCATATCATAAAGTACGGTTTTCTCTTTGTACTTTTTATCCCCTACATGTTCTAAGTAACTAAGTACGAGTTGCTCATGCTCCTTATCAACAGCAATGATTGACTTGTAATCTAATAATGTAATATCAAAGGATTTAAGCGCGATCGGTACCACAGTTTCTCCAGCCATTGCTTTTTTAACATTAAGCATTGAGATTTCAACATCCTCATACATACCTACACCAAGAGTCTTTTTGTAAGAAGTTAACAGGATATAATCTCCCGCTCCATAGAATCCACTCAAATATTGATAAGTACTTGCCCCTCCCGCATAAAGAGGAAATGTATAAATCCTAGTAGCCGAAGAAGCCGATAGCTCCGTCTGGTCCTTCGAGCTCAGGTAAAGGGTGAACGGTTCTGTAGGATGTGTGTACTTTGGCTTCTTGTAGTCCACCATCGGGGGTGGCGGCGACCAAAGGATTCCCGCTGTTGTCTCAACGGCATATGCTTTAGTCTTATCTCTGCTCATTGGCAAAGGCATGTAGTATTTCTTACCGCTAATCTCAAACTCTGCTGGACTTGTCGGAGGCTCTGACGCTTTGTCATTAGTAACAGGAGTAGAAGAAGGTAGTATCGCTGCGGCTTGTGACTGCACCGATGAAGATTGAACTGGACCTTGGTTCTTCCATGCGCCTATAGGCAAGTTAAGTGCACCTATCAACAAAATCATAGCCACACTGGTCAGTAGCACACTTTTGTTTATTCGATAACGTCTGTGATTTTTATTTTTAAGCGTAGCAGCCTGTTCGATCTGAATCATCAGCTCAGGTGTAAAGCCATCTTCAATAAAAGGTCTTTTGCCTGCTTGCGCATACCAATCAGTCTGTCCGATCATCACTGGATTACTATTATCAGCTTTGCCTTTCATTCTCTCTCCTCCTTCTGAATGGCTTGCTTAACCTTCTCCCTCGCTCGCGCGAGTCGAGATTTCACAGTCCCTTGTGGTACATTCAGTAAATCGGACATTTCGCCGATCGATAGTCCATACTGAATATCCAGTACAAGCACCTCTCTATTCTTATCTGGTAGGTTCATAATAATTTCCCAGATTCGGTTCGCATACTGATTGCCGAGCGCTTCTCTTTCTGCAGACGGAGCATTTACAGTAACAGGTTGATCTCCAAATGGTATGAATCTGCGCCAAAAGCTATTTTTGCTCCAGCTGAAGGCTGTATTTCTAGTAATCGTGAGCAGCCAGGTCTTCATCGACGATTGTCCCCGGTACTTCCCCACATTTTTATATGCCTTCAAAAATACTTCTTGGCTAATATCATTCGCTTGCTCACGGCTTCTAGTTAAGAAAAAAGCATAATTCCACACATCCGATCCATACGCCTCCATCATTTCCCGCAAGGTCATTTCGGACGCATACGCTTCTGCATATGGCATATCTTCGCTTAGCATGTTTCGTCTCACCCCTTGCCTAATAAGACTTTCCAACCTTGAAAAAGTTCCCTATAAAATAAATAATTAGGTTTTACATTACTTAACAGTATAATCTGTAGATCTGTCTATTAAAAAGCACCACCGATGAACGTCTAAACGTCATCGGTAGTGCTCGGATATCTGATAGGGCTGATCTGAATCTTGATTGTTGCTCTCTTTGTAAGTTTGTCGCCCGTAATCGGAGGATAATGGTCAACCCTGCTTTTCTCCGGACTCAGATTTATCTGTAAAAAGCGTTCTATTGCATTTCGTGCAATAGAAATTGATTTTTCAACGCCATAGAGAGTATCTGTTGCACTTCATGCAATAGATACTCTTAAAATCCACAGAAATAGGCGCTTTTCCTCATTTTGAGTGTACAAAGTACAACAGAATGAAGATCACGCTATCTTGGAGTGCGTTCTATTGCACAAAATGCAATGCCTCCACCAACTTATATCGCACTTCAACCCCCTCTGCCCGCACCCGCATCTGTATTTCCCCCTGCTGATCCGTCCGGAAAATAGATGCTTGGTTATCTTGCAATCGCTCCAACACCTCAGCTTTCGGATGACCATACAGATTATTAGCACCCGCTGAGATCACCGCTGCTGCAGGCTGCCAGAATTTTAACCAAGTTTCGCCAGTGGATGTCTTGCTCCCATGGTGAGCCACCTTCAACACATCAATGACAGGTCCAGTGCTAATCCCCTTTTGCTTAGCCTGCTCTACAATCTCCTCCTCGGCTTCCAAATCCATATCTCCGGTGAATAGAAAGTTCCTACCATTCATCTCTAAGCGAAAAGCTACCGAATCGTGGTTCTGCTCTTCCAGTAGAGGAATGCCATTCTGATAAGGATTACCCGACGCTTCTCCACCCCTTCCCTCCGGCCATAAAAAGGACAGCTTCGTCTTATCATCCGGGGAAAGGGTCTTTCCTTGATGCACAGCATACAACTGAACATCCCTCTCTAGCGCAGTCCGCATCATCCCCATATAAAACTCGCGATCAACTATTGTCCCATTAAAAAGCAATGCCGAAACCGGAATCTCTTCCAACACGGCTTGAAGTCCTCCGGCATGATCCTGATCTCCATGTGTCAAAATAATGACATCTAAACGGTGGATACCACGTTTTTTCAGTAGAGGAACCAGCACTTTAGCGCCAACCTCGAACGGACTTCGGCGAACGCGCCACTCTTCTTTTTGACCAAAGTTTAAGGTTCCGCCACCGTCCACTAGAATATGTGCTCCGCTCGATGTAGTGATGAGAATGCTGTCGCCTTGTCCAATATCCAGATAACTAATTGTACCTCTGCCTGCTTGACCGTCCGACTGATAACCCCAATACAGCAGCATCCCCAGCCCAACTGCCAACAGTAGAACAATCGCCCCGCTCCAGCGTCCAACCTTGGAACCATCAATAGCAAACTGTGAATTCCCCACTCTCCCAAACCCACCGTGACTGTTCACAGGTAAACCAGCCTCCATTAATGGTCTCGTCTCATCCTCCATATATTGCGGTGCAGAACGAGTTTCCTTTCTTAGCTTGGCAACATACAGCAGACCATACAATAAAACATAGTACACCCCGATCCACAGCAGTGAAGGTGAGCCCCAAATCAAAACTCCACCGGCAAATTTATTGATCCATTCCACAGCGAAAAAAGTAAAGTTATTCAGCAGCTTCGTAACATGCGCCAGTACGTATGCAGCATCTTCCCACAGTCGTCCAAGCAGTAGTGCAAGCGTCCCTAGCGGCAATACTACAAAGGTAATCAAAGGTACAAAGACCAAATTGGCGACAAAGGATAGTAGCGAAAACTGATTAAAATAATAAATCGTGAGCGGGAAAGAAACTAATTGGGCCACTAACGTCACAGAGACCGCACCTTTAAGCCAGCGTGGCAGTATGCTCAAAAGAGGATTCATAAGCGGAACGTAAACCATTAAGCCAAGGGTCACCAGAAAAGACAGCTGGAAGCTGACACTGAGCAGCATATAAGGATTCCAGATCAACATAACCAGTGCCGATGCCGCCAAAATATTCAGTCCATCCTTCAGCATCCCAACTCGTGCAGCGAGCAGGGCAATCATACTCATCAGCCCCGCACGCACAATGGACGGGCCCGCACCCGACAAGAGGACATATACAGGAACAAGTATGAAGGTGAGCGTTAGTGCCGTCTCTTTTGTCAGCCGTAAGCGCCTGAACAGAAATAAAAGAACACCTACATACACCGCTACATGCATACCTGAAATGGCGAGAATATGCGTTAAACCAAGCTGCGAGAACTGTTTAAAGGTATCCGGATCAAGATCATCCTGCATCCCAATGATTAAGCCCTTCATATACCCAGAGTGACGTTCTTGAAAAAGTTGATCGAGCTCTGCCCCAAGGGCCATCCGCGCGCTGTCATTTAAGCGAAAAATCGTTAACACACTCCATGAATCTGGCACGGTTACCCTTACATTTTCGGCCCCCTGCCCCTTCAATAGCCAATGAATCTTCTTCGTATGTAAATAGGCACGATAATTGAAGCCTCCAAAATTACGCGCTACTGCCGGCTCTTCCAGCACGCCATTAAGCAGCACCTCATCCCCTCTTCGCCACTTTGCAGCAACAGTAATTTCATGCTCGGCCAGAAGTTTGATCTGCACTGCGATTAACTCACCCTCACCCTCTACCTTTTCATCCTGCTCTTCCACAGGATCAGATGCTTTTTCATCTCCCTCTGCAAGCAGGTTCATATGTGAGAGCTTCATTGTAAAATCAACCCGATCCCCATCCCGTTCCACAACGGAAATGATCATGCCTCTAGCTTCCACGGGACTCCCATTCAACTCTGCAATCGTGCTGCCCAGCGCTTCAGGTATTCCGCTAATATTTCGAGCTTCGTTCCACTTCCAATATCCAGCCGCTAAAGAAATGGATAAACACAACACGGCTATGTATTTCCAACTTACTGTTCCCCACACCCTAAGACTCACCAGTAAAAGTATTAATCCTGCCCACGCCAATAGCAGTCCGCTCCCTGAGCTTAAGCAAGCCGCTGCGCTTCCAGCCACCCAACATACTGTAAAGCTTAACAAGGGTCTTTCCTTCACGTGCCCATCCCCCTTTCACAATACTGGATACAAAAAAAGAACCTCTGCATACGCCATAAAAGCGCACGAGAGGTTCTTCCTCAAGCCATCTTATTAAATTGGTGTTATACAGATCAGCTATTCCGATACTTTGATCATCGTTTCACTTGGCGGCTCATAGTTCTCCAATTGGCGAAATATGATACCCTTGGCAGCCATCATCGCTTCAACCTTTTCCATATCCTTACGGTAAGGTCGGTAATACACGATTTCCACGATACCACTGTTCGCCAGCATATTGGCGCAGGTCCAGCAGGGCTCATCTGTCACATAGACGGTACTGCCTTCCCGATCGATCCGGTCTGTAAATAGCAAAAGATTCTGTTCCGCATGAATCGTGCGAATACAGCGCTGTTTCTTCACCATTGTCTCTACGCCATCCACGATTTCCATTTCATATTGCTCCGAGAGCATACAGCCTGCCTCTGAACAATCAGGTACGCCCATTGGCGCCCCGTTGTACGCTGTTCCTAGCAGCTTCTTGCCTTGTACCAGCACAGCACCTACATGTCGGCGATTACAGCGTGAACGAGTGGAGACCATGCAGGCAATGTCCATGAAGTAAGTATCCCAGTCTTTACGATAAGCAGCAGTCATAATCAATCTCCATATCCTTCTAAATAGTTGTTAACTATTGTAACACATCCCCGCAAGTATTCACTAGGACAACGGTTGTAGCACATTCAACAGTACCTTCAATACCCTTATATCTTAAAATATTACTAAAGGCTTTAGCTTTTCCAGCATTTTGGGCCCGATCCCCTTCACCTTCCCCAAATCTGACAGACTACGAAAAGCCCCTTCACGGTTGCGGTACTCGATTATAGTCTGTGCCTTCTTCTCTCCGATGCCCGGGAGATCCATCAGCTCCTTAGCACCCGCAGTGTTCACATTTATTTTACCTTCCTGTGAAGCGACTGACGTGGTAACCTCAAGCGCCTCCAAAGCATTCTCTCCAGTAACCGTTGTCCCTTTTTCATCTACTGGAGTCGGGACAGTATGATCTACTTGTGCAGTATCCTTCACCTTCTGAGCAGCATCAGACTTATCACTAACTTCAGCCTTTCCGGCACTATCAGTTTTCCCAGAAGCATCAGTCTTCCCAGTGGCTTCGGCTCCCACTGTAACTTTCCCAGCACTTTGCTTATCTACCTTCGTCTGCTGGCCTCCCACTTTGCCCTCTGTAGCCGAAGCTTCATCTGGCTCAGCGACTCCAATCGCTTGTTCCATGCTTCCATTCAAGGTCTCCCATCCGGCAATGCCGGAATCCCCCTTACTCCCAGCAGCCCATAACAGTCCACTACCTAGTAAAGCTAAAGCCACTCCGAGCACTATACTCCCTTTATTCAAAATGCACTCCCCCTCACGAAAATTCGTCCTATACTTTTTTGTGAATCTTCATACATTCCTTTAATTGGAATTCCCTTTAATAATTCATACAAAACCTGTCATTTGTCCAAGGCTATCCTGCATACATATAACGAAGAGAATTCATGTCAGTTAGTAAAAAGCAATGCTAGAAAGGAGGAACCACAGGTGAAAGTAGGATTTATCGGAACAGGCAGCATGGGCAGCCTGCTGATCGACGCCTTTCTTTCTTCCGGAGCGCTAGAACCGTGTGATGTGCTTGCCAGCAACCGCAGTCTGAATAAGCTGCTGGAGCTTGAGAAGCGTCACCCCGGCATTTCCATTTGCGGAAACAATAGGGAGACAGCGTTAGGAAGTGATATCGTTTTTTTATGCGTAAAGCCGCTTGAATTTAAAACATTAACCAATGAGATCGGCTCATGTCTCCGGAGTGAGCAAATCGTCGTATCCATTACAAGTCCAGTTCAATTGCATCATCTGGAATCCGCTTTGCCGTCCAAAATCGCTAAGATTATCCCAAGCATTACGCACTGCGTCAAGAGTGGGACTTCACTGTGCATTTTTGGCAGCAGGCTTAATAAAGAAGACAGGCTTGTACTGCTACAGCTATTGTCTTTCATAGGTGTCCCCTTAGAAATCCAAGAGGCACATACCCGAATCGCTTCTGATTTCTCCAGCTGTGGACCTGCGTTCTTAAGCTATTTCATTGAGCGCTGGATTGAAGCAGCTGTTGAGGCCACTGGAATTGAAGAGTCATTAATCAGCCGACTTGCTGGTGAAATGCTGCTGGGTACAGGAAAATTGCTGACAGAAGGTGAGTTTACCCCGCAAGAGCTTCAAGAACGGGTCGCTGTTCGCGGCGGCATTACCGCAGAAGCGTTAAACCACTTACGTACCAGTCTAGATGGTGTATTTGAACGCCTCATCACGACAACGCATGATAAATATGATGAGGATGTTATTAAGCTTGATGAACTATTCGGACATGACACTATTAATCAAGGTCCGAAATAACGTTAGAACAACAAAGCCCGCAGCACGGATTTCTCCGATGCTGCGGGCAGAATTGCGTTCTTCGCTTAACCCACTACAATATTTACAAGCTTGCCAGGAACCGCAATAATCTTGCGTACGGTTTTACCTTCTACAGCTGCACTTACATTAGGAAGTGCCAGCGCATGAGCTTGCATTTCTTCCTGACCCATATCCAGCGGAATCAATGCGCGTTGTACGATTTTACCATTCACCTGAATAACGATTTCAACCTCAGCATCAACTGTCCATGCTTCATCATAAGTTGGCCAAGCCACGTAGCTGATGCTTCCTTCATGACCAAGCAGTTGCCATAGCTCTTCAGCAATATGCGGTGCCAGTGGTGACAACATTTGCACAAAATGTTCGGCAGCTTCATGGGACAACGTTTCTTGCTTGTAGGCATCGTTAATGAAAATCATCAACTGGCTAATCGCCGTATTGAAACGCAGATGCTCGAAATCCTCAGTAACTTTCTTAATCGTTTTGTGCCAAGTACGTTTGAACTCTTCCGTTCCGCCATCTGCTGTGATTTTGGAATTGAGCTTACCTTCCTCATTCACGAACAGGCGCCATACACGGGACAAGAACCGGTGAACCCCTTCAACACCCTTTTCATTCCAAGGCTTGGTTGCTTCCAGAGGGCCCATAAACATTTCATAGACACGCAGTGTATCTGCACCAAAAGCTTCAACAATCTCATCAGGGTTGATGACATTTCCGCGTGATTTACTCATTTTTTCATTATTATTTCCAAGAATCATACCTTGGTTAACCAGCTTATGGAAAGGCTCTTTCGTTTCTACTACGCCGATATCATAAAGCACTTTGTGCCAGAAACGTGCATAGAGCAAGTGAAGCACGGCATGCTCGGCTCCACCAATGTACAGATCCACTGGAAGCCATGCTTTTTGCTTCTCTGGGGAGCACAGCTCTTGATCGTTTTTCGGATCAATGTAACGCAGGTAGTACCAGCAGCTGCCCGCCCATTGCGGCATGGTGTTGGTCTCACGGCGAGCCTTCATACCAGTCTCAGGATCGATCGTTTCCACCCAATCTGTTACATTGGCAAGTGGAGACTCCCCAGTACCCGATGGTTTGATCGCATCTACATCAGGCAGTACCAGCGGCAGCTGATCAACCGGAACAGTCTTCATTGTACCGTCTTCCAGATGCAAAATTGGAATCGGCTCTCCCCAGTAGCGTTGACGGCTGAACAGCCAATCACGCAGACGATAGGTTACTTTACCTTTACCTACGCCCTTCTCTTCCAGCCAAGCAATCATCTTCGCAATTGCTTCTTCATTCTTAAGGCCATTCAAGAAATCAGAATTGACATGCGGTCCGTCTCCGGAATATGCTTCTTCTTCAACGTTGCCACCTTGCACGACTTCCACGATATCCAGGCCGAATTGTTTAGCAAATTCCCAGTCGCGTGTATCGTGACCTGGAACCGCCATGATCGCACCCGTTCCATATCCGGCAAGTACATAATCTGCAATCCAGATCGGCGTCTTAGAACCATTCACAGGATTGATTGCATACGCACCCGTGAATACACCGCTCTTCTCTTTAGCCAAATCTGTACGTTCAAGATCGCTCTTATGAGAAGCTTTCACACGATATTCTGCAATCGCTGCGCGTTGTGCTTCTGTTGTAATGGCATCAACCAGTTCATGCTCTGGTGCTAATACGCAGTAGCTCGCTCCGAACAATGTATCTGGACGTGTTGTAAACACGGTCAGGCTAGCGTCGTGACCTTCAATTTCAAAGTTCACTTCTGCACCTGTGGATTTGCCGATCCAGTTGCGCTGCATATCCTTAATGCTTTCAGACCAATCCAGCTCTTCCAGATCTTCTAGCAGACGCTCAGCATATTCAGTAATTCTCAGAATCCACTGACGCATCGGTTTGCGGACAACCGGATGTCCTCCGCGCTCACTTTTACCGTCAATAACTTCTTCGTTGGCAAGTACTGTACCCAGTGCCTCGCACCAGTTAACAGGTACTTCTGCTACATAAGCCAAGCCTTTGTTGTACAACTGGATGAAAATCCACTGCGTCCATTTGTAATAATCTGGATCTGTAGTGCTGATCTCGCGATCCCAGTCGTAGGAGAAACCCAGCGATTTGATCTGACGACGGAAATTATCGATGTTCTTATCTGTAAAATCACGTGGATGCTGACCAGTATCCATGGCATACTGCTCTGCAGGAAGTCCAAAAGCATCCCAGCCCATCGGGTGCAGCACGTTAAAACCACGCATCCGTTTGTAACGGGATACGATATCCGTTGCTGTGTAGCCTTCTGGATGACCTACATGCAGTCCTGCACCTGAAGGGTACGGGAACATATCCAGTGCATAGAAATTCGGTTTGGTTGGATCTTCACCTGTCTTAAAACTTTTGTTCTCATCCCAGAACTTTTGCCACTTGGGCTCAATAGCCTGTGCCCGGTAACCGCCGGCAGGTATACTGTTTGTTTGATTGTCGCTCATTGTCTGCTCCTCCTTGGAGTGTTACTACTTAGATTTCTTAACCAAGCATAAACTGCCATCGGCATCCTTATAAGGACGGTAAGCGTTTATGCGAGAAATATAAGACATGAAGTATTTCGTGAAACCTATACCCTCTTATATTTACAAAAAAACCTCCCATCCCTAGCGTATTATCGCTAGGGACGAGAGGTTATAATTCCCGTGGTACCACCCTAGTTAGCGGCTGAATATACTTTATTCTGCCACTCACTTTGCACCCTTTAGCGGGGGTGAGGCGACGACGGTTCACCTAGGACATCCATTATATCTAGTGGATATCCTGAAACTTGCGCCGTTACTCCGAGGTGAGTTCACTCCGTTCCGTTAACCGGCTCGCACCTTAGTGCCGGCTCTCTGCAATAACGGTATAGAATTAATACTCCTCATCATCGATCAACTATATATACCGACTGTTCATCAGTAATATTCCCCAACATTATATACAAAACTGTTGACTATAGTCAATGTTTTACCCTATTTACACGGGCTTTCGTTTGATTAAATACGTCATAAAGTGTTGAATAACGACTTTTGCAGCCGCGAAGAACGGTACAGCAAGGATAAGTCCGATCATCCCCGCCAATTCACCGCCAACCAGAAGTGCAAAAATAATGAGCAGCGGATGCAAATGCAGCTTCTTTCCCACCACCTGAGGTGAGATTATGTTACTTTCCACGATTTGGCACACTGTGTTAACCACTGCAACCAACAGCACTAAACGGAAAGAAACCGTCGAAGCCATTACAATGGCTGGTGCAGCCCCCAAAAAGGGACCCATATACGGAACAATATTGAACACTGCCACCACACTCGCAAACAATAAAGCATATGGCATTCCGATGATGGCATAACCGATATAAGCAAGCACACCTATAATAATGCAGACCAGAAACTGTCCACGAATGTAGTTGCCGAGTGCATCATCGATATCTTTTAACAAAGTTACAATCGACTTACGGCGTGCGCGGGGCAGACAAGACACCACCGTCCGCTCAAACACATCAAAATCCTTCAGAATATAGAACACTAGAAACGGTACAATGAAAGCATTGAACAGCACATTAATCGTTGTCCCTATATTATCGAGAAAATTAGAGATCCCTTCGGCGAGACGACTTTCCAGTTGAAAAAACCAGTTGTTCATCCCCATTTCGACCCCGGGCGGGATTAGTCTAGAATTCATATGTCGCATCAGCCCCTGGGCTTGCAGCGTCATCTCTGGCAAATGTTCATTCAACTCTTCAAGCTGCTCGATAAACATCGGGATAAGGTTAATTGCGATCACTGCAATCGCCGTTAGGAATACTGCATATATAAGTAGAACAGCTACACTACGCGGCATCTTCCGTCCGGCAAGCATACTAACGACGGGATTCAGCACGTAGGAAATAATCATAGCTGCCAGAAATGGAGCAAGGATTGCCTTCAAAAATACAAATATCCCCTGCAGCATTGGACGAAGCAACCAAACAAAATACAAAATGATCAAGGAGAGCAGCACTCCGATCATCCAGCGGAACCACTTACTTTGGGACCATTGCTCCATGAGTGTACCCTCCTGCGACTGTAGCCTGGACTAGCTTCGTAAATAAGTATATGTATGGCCGCAGCAAAATAACCATCAAGCACACAAAATAACCCCACAAAGTGAGGCCTGTGCTTCGATGCTGATTCAGGTACTTTGCGGGGA
>NZ_NFUX01000051.1:0-55812 GCF_002264385.1 Paenibacillus sp. VTT E-133280 | reverse complement strand
TATTTTCAGGGAGGTTTTCCCTAATTACTCTTCCAGACATTATTTTCTGAACATCTTTGAACTTAACATCATAGACATCATTTCGTGAATCTCTTAAACTAAAAAATCAGAAGTACTATTACATTATGGAGTGTGAATATGCCCTTGAATCAGATGTCCGAGTTACACAAGAGAAACAAATTAATTCTTTACTTGTTTTGGGGCTGTTTGTTGTTCGGTTCAATTTCGCTTTACAGATTTCCACAAACAATCATGGCGATTATATCAGCAGCGGTACCCCTTGGATTATTGTGTACGATACTAATCTGGAAACGTGTGGCTACACCCTATATTATGTACATAACAGCTATTGGCTTTAATATCATTACATACTTCTACATCGATGCAGGGGCAAACATCATTAGTACGTTAATTCTATATTGGGGTCTAGGCATCGTATCCCTTTATCACAACTATCGCCCCTTACTCCTTAATGGAGTGATAGCTTGCATCTTACTCAACTATTTTCTGATGACCAAACCGGCTTTTGAATCCGTTGATGCCTTAAGTGTTAACGTTTTTCTCATCATGATGATACTGGTTCTGATCTATCAGAGTCAGATTGGTGCGAAAATGTTCAAAAATATGTCTAAGAGCAGCATCGAAGCTGAACATGCCAGAGCGGAAATGGAGACCATTCTTACAGGCGTTACTGAATCCGTAGGAGTTCTGAGTCAATCTAGTAACCTAATGCATAACAACGTACTGACAACAGATCGAATTTCCAAAGAAGTCGTAACCGCCTTCCAAGAGATAGCTAGTGGAGTTGAATCACAAGCACAGAGTGTTAGCGATATCTCAAATGCTATGCAGCAGTTAAACGAATCAGCTATGCAGGCAAATGCTGCCTCCGTCTCCATGAGTAATAGAAGCTGTGAAACGGTTCAAATTACACAAGAGGGGCAAGATGAAATCATTCGCTTAACTGGAACTATGTCTGAAGTTACAGAAATCGTGACGAGTACTGCTGGCTTGATGACACAAATGAATGAAGAAAATCAGAAGATTGAATCGATTGTTTCCAGCATCGTAGGCATTGCTGAGCAGACGAATCTTTTGTCTCTAAATGCTTCCATTGAAGCCGCTCATGCGGGGGAACACGGCAAAGGTTTCGCAGTCGTATCCAATGAAATCCGAAAATTGGCACAGAGCTCCCACAATGCATCCGCGGACATTGCCCAGATTCTCAGAAGCATTCAAAATAATATTACGCGGGTTGGTGATATGGTTTCTAACGGGTTGCTAGTTGTAGAATCAGGTAGAAATTCCACTGGTGATATCGCTCGATTATTCGAGGGCATTCGAAATAATACACACCAGGTGCTTGAACAAGCAGAAGACCTGAAGGACAGGAGCGTTCATATCAGGCACGCATCCAACGTTGTACTGGGCGAAGTTAATTCAGTGGCTGCAATTACCGAAGAGAATACCGCAGCTATTGAACAAGTCCTCGCTAGCGCTGAGGTCCAGCAACAACATGTTTCTGAAACGGTGATTAGCATCAGCAATCTGAATGAGTTAGCTTTTAAGTTAGACAAACTAACCAAATCCTCTTAAGCTAGGAAAAAGAATTTACTCCTGTGTAGCCAAGAACTTTGCTTAGGTGATAAGTGATATAAGGAAAATCTCCCTATAAATTAGGTCTAATCTATCATTATGACTAGGTTATACGGAAATCCTCCCTATAAAACGGAGAATTTCCTTAAATACAACTATTTTAGTCGAGATATAAGGAGAAATTCCCTAAACTCTATCATAGTAACCTTCAATGAAAGAATTATAGGGAGAAATTCCCCATAGTTCTAGTGGATTGACCCTGAAGAGGTTTACGTACGGCCGAACGCGTAGAACGCAGCTCCTATAAATAACTAAATCACCCTAACCACATCTAGCGACTCTTCTGTGACCAGGGCTTGAAGCAGCATAATACCAAAACGCAATGAGGTACATTCAGAATCCGCTGGTGTTATCCATATTTTTCACATTGCATAATTTAAAAAACAGTGGCAGTTCAGGACCTACTTTCCGTCCATGAATGCCACTGTTTTACTGTTGGAGATTGTATACTGCTTATTTCCATGATCAATGGAGCAGTTCTTACTCCATAGTTATTTCACACTTCCCGCCTCAACACGCGGCGGACGCATGGTCAGGCTCACCCGGCCCTTCTTCAGGTCAACACCCATCACCCAGACGGTGACATTGTCTCCTACGGAGACAACGTCCATCGGGTGCTTCACAAAGCTGCCGCTGAGCTGGGATATATGCACCAGCCCATCGTTCTTGATCCCGATATCGACGAATGCGCCGAAATCGATCACGTTGCGGACGGTTCCCTGCATTTCCATGCCGGGAACCAGATCCTCGATCTTCAGCACGTCGGTGCGGAAGATCGGCAACGGCAGCTCCTCGCGCGGATCACGACCCGGACGCTGCAAGCTCTCCAGGATGTCGCGAAGCGTAGGCACGCCGACATCCAGCTTCACAGCCAGCTCCTCGGCATTTTGTGCCTCCAGCTGTGAAGCCACTTCTTTGCTGCCCAGCTTATTTACATCAAGGCTTAGCTCGCGGAACAAGCGATCCACCACCGGGTATGACTCGGGGTGAATGGGTGTGCGATCCAAGGTATTGTCTCCACCTGGAATCCGCAAGAAGCCGATACATTGCTCATAGGACTTCGCACCCAGACGAGGGACCTTTTGCAGCTGCTTCCGAGTCGTGAACTTACCGTTCTCTTCACGATATTTAACGATATTTTTAGCAATCGTACCGTTAACGCCAGCCACATAAGAGAGCAAGGCAGGAGATGCCGTATTTACATCCACGCCCACATGGTTAACCGCCGATTCTACGACAGCCTTAAGACTCTCTTCCAAATGCTTCTGGGAGACGTCATGCTGATACTGACCCACACCGATAGCTTTCGGATCGATCTTCACCAGCTCCGCCAGCGGGTCCTGCACACGGCGGGCGATAGAAGCTGCACTGCGCTCTGCCACATCCAGATCCGGGAACTCCTCCTGCGCCAGCTTAGAAGCAGAATAGACACTCGCACCAGCCTCATTAACGATCAGGTAAGCCAGCTCTGGATCGCCAATTTCGGCGATCACTTCTGCCGTAAATTGTTCGGTCTCACGAGAGCCTGTCCCATTCCCGATCACGATGAGCTGAATGCCATATTTAGCGATTAGTTCTTTAAACTTAGCAGCAGCTTCAATTTTCTTGTTGTTCGGCGGCGTAGGATAGGTCACGGCTACTTCAAGCAGCTTACCAGTATCGTCTACGACGGCCAGCTTACAGCCGGTACGGTAGGCAGGGTCAACACCCAGCACACAGCGTCCCTTAACAGGCGGTTGAAGCAGCAAGCTGCGTAGATTACCAGAGAAGATCGAGATCGCTTGATTCTCGCCCCGCTCGGTCATCTCCCCACGAACCTCACGCTCCACAGAGGGAGAAATCAGACGTTTGTAGGCATCCTCTGACACTGCTTCTAGCAGTTCCTTCACTGGGGATGGGCCTTTAATGATTCTCCGCGCAATGTAAGCATGTATTTTGTCAGTGACCACTTCAATGCCTACCTTGAGTATATTCTCCCGTTCACCGCGGTTAATCGCGAGTATACGGTGAGGTGGCATTTTGTGTACAGGTTCACGGTAGCTATAGTAGTTCTCATATACAGATTCCTGCTCGGCATCCTTAGCTTCAGACACAAGGATACCTTGACTTGCCGTATACTGGCGAACCCAAGAGCGGATCGCAGGATCATCGGCAATGTTCTCGGCGATGATATCCAATGCGCCTTGCAGCGCTTGATCTGCGGACTCCACTCCTTTTTCAACATCTATATATTGGGTAGCCTCGGTTTGTGGGTCCCCTTGTCTCTGCTGCTCCATGATCCAGTTCGCAAGCGGCTCTAAGCCTCTTTCCTTCGCAACACTAGCACGAGTCTTACGCTTTTGCTTGAAGGGACGATACAAATCCTCCACTTCCTGCAGCTTGACCGCATTGGTGATTTGATCATGAAGTTCCTTGGTCAGCTTGCCCTGCTCTTCAATATTGCGGATAACGTCTTTCTTACGTTCGCCCAAATTGCGAAGATAAGCCAGGCGTTCTTCAATATCACGCAGCGCATTCTCGTCCAGCTCACCCGTCATTTCCTTGCGGTATCTGGCGATGAACGGAATCGTATTCCCCTCATCCAGCAGTCCAACCGTTGTACGCACCTGCTTCAGGCTAATGTTCAATTCCTTAGCAATCGCTACTGTAATCAATTCCTGCTCCCGCTGTGCGGCCGCCTCATCCGTAATGACTCCCGTATTGCTGTTATCTACCGTCATTAGTATCCCTCTTCCCGTACACAATCTGCTTATACAATTCTTGTTCTCATAACTAAAATAGTATCACAGATCGGCTCTGTTCCAAAGTCCAGCCTAGAGAGGAGGCAGATTGGGTAGTTTACGCGCGTTGTCCCATTCCCCTTTTTCCAGAACTAAGTGACAGCACAAAACATAACGCTAGAACAACCGCCGCTGCCACATATGGAAAGTTAATACTTAGATCAAAAAGATATCCTGCAACGATTGGCCCTGCGATATTTCCAAGACTCGTATAAGCAGAGTTCATCCCTGCTACGAAGCCTTGCTGCGTTTCCCCCGCCATTTTGGATAGCTGGGTGCCTACCGCTGGTCGAAGAATATCCATAGCCAAGAATACGACAAAGGTAATCGCACAGATCGCCCAGAAGCCACTTACAAACAGGGTCAACAGAATAAACATTGCAGCAGTTATAAGGCAAGTGGAGATAACCTTATTCTCTCCGAATTTATTCAGAATCCAGCCAAATGCGGATACCTGCACCACAGCACCGGCGATCGAGCCAAAGGTAATCACAAAAGCAATATCTTTAGGGGTAAAGCCAAATTTATGATCCACGAACAATCCGAACACTGTTTCATAATTAGCCAACCCAAAAGCCATAACAAATACAATAATTAACCCGAAAAAGTAAGGTTCACGATAGGAACGCATCAATTGCGTGAAGAAGCTCTCCTGATTATTTTTCGATTGCTTCGCTTCCATCCGTTTCTCTACAGACAGAGACTCAGGCAAGATTAAAACTGTGATTAGAGCTGCGATCCCAGCCGCACCAGCCGCACAGAAAAAGGGTACCCGCATGCCAAGCTCAGCAAGATAACCTCCAATCCCTGGACCGATAATAAATCCGGTAGTAATGGCTGCATTAATAAGCCCCATACCTTTCGCTCTCTCTTCAAAAGAGGTCGTGTCCGCTACATAAGCCATAACCGCTGGCATAATTAACGCAGCGCCTACACCACCGAGCAATCTTGAAACGAACAAGAGCCAGGACACATTCGCCAGACCAAAGAGCAGCTCTGAAAAAGCAAACACGATCAGACCTGCAACGATCACTTTTTTTCTGCCAATTCTATCGGATAACCTGCCCGCGAATGGCGATACTAATAATTGGGCAAGGGAGAATGAAGCCACTAACAGCCCAACGGTACTTCCAGTGATCCCAAGTTCATTCATGTAAGTAGGCATGATAGGGACTACAAGTCCGATCCCTGTAAAAGCAAGAAAAATATTAAGCATAACAAGCAGCATAGCGCCCCTGTTTCTAAGTAGTAATGACATTGTGTTAACCTCCGTAGCTTCTAAAGCCAAGTCTTCAAATAGTTTCCCTGTAGAGACCGACCATCCGGTCTAAATTATAGCCAAAAAAATAGTCCTTCCATTTCCGGTGCCTTCAAGAAGCTTCAGCCTTCATGATTCCTGAATGTAAAGCTTCTTTCATGCCCCCATATATGTTACCCCGTATATATCCCTTGTAATAACAATCGTACTGATTCCCGGTAATATTTTTTGATATCATCCGGAGTCTTTTCATGAGTGGAGTATTCGGAAACTCTTCCGATCCCTTCAAGCATGCCATTTACAATAATCACATAATCCTCTAAGTCACCTTTTATAAAATACCCAGTGTCCATGCCTTCCTTCAGTAGGTCGCGACACGCATGCGAGGCAGCCTCATATAAAAGAACAAGCCGCTTAGTGATATCCTCCGGATGAGCTCTACTTCTTGAGAATTCCTCAAGCGCCCGAATCAACGGATTCTGAAAATCATTTGCGTAGTGCTCGGCTAAAGCATATAAACGCTCCTGAACACCAAAGATTTCCTTCTTCTTATCTTCCCACGCCTGTAACCACTGCGCCGTATCCTCTTCTACTACAAATAGAAAAAGTTCATCCTTGCTCGGAAAATGATGATATAAGCTGCCTTTACTAACATTCGAAGCTACGCAAACCTCATTCATCGTTACAGCTGCATACCCCTTCTGAACAAACAGCTGTGTGGCTTTAAGTACAATTCGTTTCTTTGTTTCTTCTCCGTCTGAACGTCCTCTGATTCTAAGCACCCCCTAAACCGACCGTACGGTCTAATGTTATCAGAACATTTTGTAAAAGTGAACCCCTAATCCTTTTTTACCATGAGTTCGTAAAAATGCACATCAAAAGACGCCCGGATTCGTACCCGAGCGCCTATCTCATGGATTATCTATAACCCTAGGATGATTAAAAATCAATCAGTCCAAGGCTGATTTGCAGCGAATCATCCACCTTCTTCATAGTTTCATCATCAAGGTGGGTGATCTTGTCAGTTAAGCGTTGTTTGTCAATCGTCCTAACCTGCTCTAGCAGTATAACAGAATCTCTGTCAAAGCCATGAGCTGCTGCGTCAATTTCCACATGCGTAGGTAATTTAGCCTTCTGGATTTGGGCCGTGATTGCGGCCACAATTACCGTCGGGCTAAAGCGATTGCCAATATCATTCTGGATTACCAGTACTGGCCTTACTCCGCCTTGCTCAGAACCTACAACCGGCGAAAGATCAGCAAAAAAAACATCGCCACGTTTAACGATCAATGTCTACACCCCGCTTACTAAGCGGCCAAGAGTGCTGTCTGCATCTTCCTCCGCGAGGAACGCCTCGCATGCCATGGTCAAGTTGATCTTAGCCATTTCCATGTAGCCGCGCTGCATGGACTCCCGGATAGAACGTTTCCTCCGTTCGCTCAAATACAGCTTCATGGCCTGCCTAATCAATTCACTCCGGTTGGAATTCTCCAATTGAACAATTCCGTCCACTTCCTGCAAGAGATGATCGGGCAAGCTGATCATGATTCTTTTGGTGTTCTGCAAATTGGCCACCTTCTCTTCCACCCCCACAAACCTTCTGCCCTTGTGTTCCAGTGTTGCAATATACAAGGAATTTTATACAAGGAATATATGCCGCCAGTATATCAAGTATGCTGCATCCCATTATAAACTAGAAATGGCGGTTCGTATAGGCTTTTAGTCATATCTCCTAAAACGATACAATTCCTTCTATTTTCTCCCTTGAATAACATCACTGTCAAGAACTTTAAGATTGTAACAGAGCATTTACTAATTTAGGAAGTGTGCCTTCACGGATATAAACGCGCGGCACCCGATGAGCCAGCATGCAAATTACCTCGTAGTGAATCGTTCCAAGATGGAGAGCCAACTCGTCTGCCGTGACCATCACGTCAGCTTGACGGCCGATGAGTACAACTTCTTCGCCTGCTTTAATTTGTTCCGCTTCTTCAGCGAAAGATTTGAGTGATACCATACACTGATCCATGCAGATTGTTCCGACGACAGGAACGCGGCGTCCACGTATTAACACCTCCGCTTTGCCAGTTAGCATGCGGGAATATCCATCTGCGTACCCCACAGGTAACGTTGCGATAATCTCCTCGCTGTCTGTGAAGTACCGAGTGCCGTAGCTGACGCCCCAATGAGGAGGCAGGCTCTTCACATATACAACCTGCGTCTTCAGCGTCATTACCGGATGTAGTTCTACCAGCTGACGGTTTACCTCAGTTGAGGGATAGAATCCGTACAAGCTGATGCCTACCCGCACCATGTTGCTGGATAAATAAGGTGAATCAATGGCCGTAGCGCTATTGCCCGTATGTATGATCGGGATCTGAATGTTCTGCTCCCGCAGCGTTTCCGCCACGCTCATGAACCGTCGATGCTGTTCCAGTGTATAGCTTTTGTCTAGTTCGTCTGCCTTGGCAAAATGGGTAAACATACCCTCCAGCTCCGCCTGCGCAACAGACTGCACTTCAGAGATAAATGCAGGTGCGTCAGCTGGTAAAAGACCCAGTCGCCCCATCCCGCTATCAATCTTGATATGCACCTTCAGCCGATGTTCCGGATCTATAGGAAGCTGTCTAATAGCCTCTAATACTTCCGGTGTGAACAGTGTTACAGTTACATGGTTCTCCCAGGCAACGGCTATTCCTTCAGGAGAAGTGTAGCCAAGCACCAGTATAGGAATCAGTATTCCCGCCTGACGCAGCTCCAATGCTTCATCCAAAAAAGCCACACTAACATAATCTGCTCCGAGTCTTTCCAGTTCCCGTGTCACTTCCACTGCTCCATGGCCGTACGCATTTCCTTTGACGCATCCCATAAACTTTGTCTCTGCCGGCAAGTAGCGGCGAAAGGCTTCGTAATTGGCACGCAATTCATCCAGATTAATTTCGGCTACTGTCGGTCGATAGCTTGCTTGCACTTCAAAGTCACCTTCTTACGTTGTAGTAAAACGTCATAGCTGTAATGATCATTGTCTTAGTACTCATGGTAATGCTACGGAAGGTGGCTGTCAATGTGAGCTCCAGTTATCTTTTCGCTTCAGTTCAAAGCGGCTGGAGCGCTGGCAAATATAGAAAGGCGGATACTACGTTGTAGAGGAAAGAATCCCACAAAACGCAGTATCCGCCTACTTTATATTATTTACCCGATTGTGCCTCCATAGAAGCGGCAATTTGCATCATTTCGTTAACAGGAAGATTAGCACTTGTAATTCGATACTCTATACCCTCAGACATCCAAGTCAAAGTCTGCTGCTCATCACCACTCAGAAGTCCTGCGGTAAAACCAAGATCTATCAGCGTTCCAGGAGCCAATGCTACTGCACGATCCAATGGACGGGCTTCCATAATGGTGTATTGATAAACCCCGTCATACCGGATGAGAACAGCATGATCCTTGTTCCCCTCCATTTTATGGGAGTCCTTCAACTCGACACCTGCCGGAACGTACCCCGGTTCGATAATACCAAAGTCACCCAGCTCAGCAGCGACAGGTTGCCCCTCTTGCTCCTGACCCTCAGGAACTACAACCGGATTTCCATTTTCGTCAACCTGAGCTACTGTACTTTCTGAAGCAGCACCTGTAGTCATATTCTTTTGCATATCAAAGGAATCCTTAGTGAAATCTGTATCGAATTTAAAGGTGTCAAACTTCACGTCTACAACTACCTTGGCTTCAGAATCAGAGACTTGAACCTGTTTAGGCTCATAAGTCTTTTTATCCAGCCAAATCTTCTGCCGAACAAGCGCATTGCTTTGATAATTCGCAGCTACCTCAAACACATAGTTATCTCCATCTTCCACAAATTGACGATTGTTATCTGAGACAATGCCCCGAACTAGTGTCTGATACAGATAAACCTGACCTTGATTGTCCGGCCAATCACTCTGGAAGCGGAAGCTCTTATTCATACTTGGTGTAAGTACGAACACTCCCTCATCATTACGAAGCACGATCTGCGTAATATCCTTCTGTACATTCGCCAAGCTGATACGGTAATAAGAAGGGTTCTTGTACCATACCTCTACCTTATACTCCTGCGGCTGCTCGCCGGTGAATAGGGTCATAATGCCTGAAGCTTGGTACGTTCCCTGCTTACTCTCCAACTTGTCGGCCACATTGTTCAAATCCTTGACCACGGAAGCGGCATCCTTCTTCCCGCACCCCGTCATCACCAGGGCCACGCTCATAATGATCGCGAGTACCCATATTGTCCGGCGCATGACATCATCCCCTTAACCTGTTTTGAATGCATTGATTAGTACATGTCTATGAGGGACTTGGCCGCAATATGCAGACGGGCATGACAAGCTGGGACTTAGATTTATTTTTTAGGAACATACAAACAAAAAAAGCCCACGCATAGCGCCGGCTTGATGTTTTATACAGAAATGTAATAACATTATGTAGGTCTTATCTTTTGAATAGAGAGAAAATTATACGATCAGTTTCTTGTTTCAACTCTCATTATCGCTATGTATTGCTTTATTGTACTGATTGATTAATTCATCCAACCTCATCGACTGTCTGATCACATTTGGATGTAACAATCCACCGTATTCCCTTTCCATTAAATAAAGTTTGGCTCTAGCACCCTCTATTCTCTTTTGGATAATTTCCGGATTATTCATTACACTACCTCCTCAAATTAATATACTAGAGGTATATGTCAAATTCTATATTTTACAAATAAGTGCAGTACTATAAAGAAATGATTCTAAGAAATAGCAGAAGGACGGTAATAATTACGTTACTATGCACTGCTAACAACAAAGCCATTTTTCTTTTCGTTGATTCGCCGCATCTTACTAATTAGGATTCGATATTCTTTTTGCGTTTCTAAAGATGCTGTATGTCGAAGCTCTTCGAACATTCCAACACACTTTATAATACATGATTCGCTGTTAATTTTTACTGAATATTCTAAACTTTCCATTATATACTTTATACCAATCTCATATTTATCTCTTCTTATATAATAAAACGCTATCTCAGCCATCAAGTTGGTATATCTATCTTCGAAGATTTGTTGATTATAGGATCTAATCTCTAGCTGATCATGATGATCTCTGCAATCTGATATTTTCCCCTCAAACTGCAGAAGGATATCATCTACGTTAAATTGGTAATAACTAGCTGCTTGAAGGATTTTGAACAGACCTGAGAGGATCTCTTCCTCCCTTTGTTCAAGATATGCCACATATTCCGGCAACACCGTTATATCCCCTTTTAAAATTCGCAACAAATTAATATTAGCCCGTGCCCACTCCATACATTGATTCATAAGCTGCAAAGCTTCTTCTGTATCTTCCCGAATCCAGTTCATATCCATATACATGTTAACATAATGTAAAGCCCTATCATAATTTCCTAGCTCTCTATAAACTACTGAACGTAACACGTAAGAGTATTGAATATATGAGAATAGTGGTATTTCAGGTTCCTTTTGAAGCCTGCTTTTTCTGGCACGGTCGTATTTAGCATGATATTGAATTGTTGCTTTATTCCCCATCTCCTTAGCCATTGCCATTACCTTGTCCCAATGTCGTAAAGCACTATATGTATTCGCCAAATCTTTCAGCGCATCAAGCTGGTCCACCTCATCAAGCCGGTTTACAAATCCTTCAAATTGCACAGCTGCTCGCAAATTAGCATCCTGATCTTCACCCAAAGCGATTGTGAAAAGCCTGTATTGGCAAAGGGCCAGTCGCTCAGAATGCTGATACTTCTCACTCTCAGCCACACTCTGATATAACATCGCTGCTGCTTTGTGCTTCCCTTGCGTAAAAAAATCTTCTGCAGTATCAAATAACGAAGGCGTATAAGATAAGCTATCCATCATGATCCCAACTACCCGTGCAATACATTCCAGCTTATCCAGCTCTGCACAGCGATATAGAAATGGCCGAAGACGTCTCCAATTCGGATTGGAGTGAACAAAACACTCATCCACATACAAATCATAGTAGCAGCCTTCTTCTAATCCCATACCTTCTGTAAGCCGATCTAATTGTTGCATGGCTATTGGGCGATTTCCATTGATGATATTACTGATCGTGCCTGAATTTACCTTAGACACCTCTGCGAACTGATTGATCGTTATCCTCTGCTTCTTGAGATAGTCCGCCAGTTCTGCACGAATGGTCATCTGCTTCATGATCAAAGCCACCTTCCGCCAACATAATTCATAGATAAACAAATAGCATTTTAATAAATATATGTCTAATTATTCCAGTGGTCAAATACTTTTTTTCTATTCATTTTCATTATGCAATTATTCGGTGATCAATGTATAGACTTTAGACTAGCAAAAGATAAAACCACCAGAATACAAGGTGTAATAGACCTTTTCTGATGGTTTTCCTTATGATATTGCTATCGATAGTTATTCAATACATGCATTTAAATTCAACTAAGAGCTAGGTTTAATCATCATATCCAGCTTTTTAATATAAGGGTCTAGCGTTTCGATTAACTTCTCTTGGTTTTGTATCTCTTCTTTCGAAAGCCGATCCATATGAACACTGCCATCTGCATCAAATACCTTCGCATCATAGCTTTGTAAGTCTATAATTAATCGTTCGATTTCCTCAAACTCTTTTTTAGTAAGCCTCTGTTCAGCTTTTTCAAGCAAGCCATTCCAGAAAGCATCACGATCTACGGATTGCACTGATTTGTTTGATGTTTTCGCTTCATTTATTTGTTCGAAATAAGGTTCAAGCTTTGCCTGTAGCTCTTTATATGCCTGCTGGTCCTTCACATCTAACCGTTCTAGGTGAAAGACGCCTTCAGCATCGGTCATTTGCAGATTATAAGATCCCAATTCCTCTAGTAAGGACATCAGCTTTGTGAATTCCTCTTCGTCAAAGCTTTGCTTCGCGTTTTCCAGTTTGGCCTCAAGCCTGTCATATTGTTGCTGGGTTACTCCTATCGTAGCAGCAGTTGCAGAGGACCCATACATGTTGTCTGCCAAATAATGATATCCGGCATAAGCTCCAGTAGGAATTAATAGTGCAGCCGCCATAATACTTGCTACAAACCATTTCTTCATACGTCTTCCCCCTTGTTTGGCTACGGCCCTATTTAGTATTTGCTCCTTCAGTTCCGGTGGGGCACTTATATTTCTCGCCTCTTCCTGCAGAACTGTCCGTAACTCTTCATTGAAATTCATGCAGGTCCTCCACCTTTCCCTTAAAAAGAGTATGATTGTCTGGCTTCTGACGAAGCTTCTGTAGTGCAGCGTGAATACGGGATTTCACGGTTCCGAGCGGAATACCCAGTATCGCAGCACTTTCTTCCTGTGAATATTCATTTAAATAATGCAGAATAATCACTTGCTTCAGCTTAAAAGGAAGACGTTCTACACTTGCTAGCAGGCGGCGGTTAGATAACCTGTCCACAACATCACTCGTGAAATCATGCTCCAGCATTAGATCTGTTTGTTCTACTTTTTTAACCATTCGGAGATGCGTCCATCTCTTTCTTCGATAGGCATGAATTTGCCGCATGACCACTCCCATCAGCCAAGGCTTAAAGGGACGGTTCACGTCAAATTGTTCAAGAGAACGGTGCACCTGAATGTAAATATCCTGAACGATATCATCCACATCGGAGGCTTCGCGAACGAGGAAATGAACGGTCTGATACACATCCCGGATCGTTGCTTCATATAGCTCACCATACGCTTCACGACTGCCGGCTATCGTAAGCGCAATGAGCTGAGAATATTCATTTGGATGTTTCATCCCTCTCAATCCCTCCTTCGGTCTTACACTATATATTGGTAAATCAAAGAGATATCGTTCGAATTATTTTAAGGAGACAACCAGACAGTGACTCTCCAGTTGTTGAAGTATCGCTGTCTGGTGTTTTTACTCTGCCGAAGCTTGTTTGATGATCTTCCCAGTCCAACACTTTAACATTAACCAATACATCATCAACTCCCTTGACAAGCTTATTATAGCTTCTATATATTTTAGGAACTAAAGTAAATTGGAGTGTGGCTATGAGCACAGAGCAAGATAAACACTATGCTATCCATAAGGTTATGGAATCCATGGCAAATGTGCAGCAGAAATCCCAGTTCTTCATTGATATGATCACCAAGCAGGAGACCCTGACTCACAATCAGATCCTACTGTTGTTCCAGCTCAGGCTTATAGGCAGCTTGAACATTACTGACATCTCCGAACGATTCGTTATTACACCCGGAGCCGCTTCCTCGATGTGCGATAAGTTGGAAGATGCCGGTCTTATCGAACGTGTGCGGACGAAGGAGGATCGCAGAGTCGTCAACATTGTTCTTACAGAACAAGGGCATCAGCGGATTCTCCAGATCTTTGAAGCCTTTCCTACCTCTGATTTGGATAAAATTTCAGGAACCTTAGAACAAATAAATGTGCTAATGGATAAAATGATGAACTAAAAGCTTTTGGGTTATATATGCTGCCTGTCAGGAAACTGACGGCAGTTTTTTTATGTTCAAAATACTATATTGACTATATATTATAATAATTATATATTTTAATCATTAAAATATATTTCGAAAGGCGGCTCCTATAAATGTCCAATGCTAATGATCCTTTTGAATGCCAGGAAATGATCGGTCCACCGCTGAAAGTAAGAGGTTCACTGACCCTCAAAGAAGATGTTCGTGCGGATACCATCGATGTTGTCGGCCATTTAAGTGCACAGAACAATGTTACTACCGCAAAGTTAAAAGTATCTGGTGATTGTTCGATTGGAGGTCATTGTAGAGCCGAACAGGTTATCAATCTGGGAGGTCTCCGTGTTCAACACATCCAAGCTGACAGACTGCAATCGTCTGGATACTTTTCTGCAGCACAAAATGCTGCAGTCGAAACCTTTTATGCCGAAGGTGCTGTGAAGATCCATAGGTTAACTGCTGAATCCTCCATTGAGCTACGTTTAGGAAACAGAAGCACAATCGATGTCATAAAATCTAGCGGTACCATTACTGTTAAGCCATCTTTGAAGCTAATGAATGCGCTAATCCCCTACTTCCGGAAGCTTACCTGCGAAACGATTGAAGGAACTAGCATCATGTTATATCGAACGACAGCAGAACTCGTCTGCGGTGAAGATATTGTCATCGGACCGGGTTGTTCTATTGGGGAGATCCGCTATAGCAAAAGTCTAACGGTAGACTCTAAATCACAAGTTGCTCGGACCGTATTTTTAAATAAATAGCAAACGTAACAACCTTGTCTCCGCTTTGTTTACAGAAAGTGACCTACTACGCGCTGATTTAATCTATACTTAAGAGGACTGGACTTAATCCTCGGAGGTAATTATGAATAAAATCATCGTAATCGGAGCTATCACGCTCTTTTTAGCCGGATGCGGAGCATCGGCATCTATAGATATGGATACAACAATGGCAATTAACCAAACACAAACTACCGAAGCACCACTGAAGCTAATCGTTGATGGAGAAACCGTTCTTCCTTCTCTCCCACCTTTTTTCTCAGGTGATAAGGTCTATGTACCTGCAAAAGTACTCATGGAGTACTACTCATCTGAACAACAATGGGATAATGCTACGAAAACCTTAACTATTTCTGATGGAAGCAGTAAATATGTTTTGAAGCCAGGCAATGAGTATATGCAAGGTGACGGTTATCAAAATGAGCTGGGGGGACCTGCAATTCTACGAAATGGTATTTTTTATATTCCGGCAGACTCTCTAAACTCTCTCTCTGGTGCCACTGCGCAGCTGAATGCCTCGCAAAATGAAGTTTCCATTACATCAGGGGATGTTAGTACTACCGTAAGAACACCCAGCGAACCTCTCGCGATTGCTACAGAAAATGACCAAGTTAAGCTGTATACTGCCCTCAAAAATGGCGGTACCTACGAAGGATTTGTTGTAGAGGTGAACGGTAACAAGCATACGTTTAATTGGGAAGCACCAAGATTGTTAGATTACACTCCTGAGATTCATTATGCCGATATAGATCAGGACGGGCAGGAAGAAGTGGTAGTCATACTGTGGCTAGGAACAGGTACGGGCATGTCTATGCAGGAGCTTCACGTCATTAAGCCTAACCAGTGGAAAGAAATGAATGTACCTTCCGCGGATAAAGCTGCCTCAGCATTTGTTACCTCAAAAATCTCCAATGAAAAAGGCGATGCCTTAATTCAAATTCAGGTAAAAGGTTCAACTCCATCTATAGTTACTATGCGTTATCCGGATCGTGGCGAAGATGGCAATCTTGGCGAAAAAGCCGGGATTGGTGCTGTGACTTACTACATGGTGGAAGAAGGCAAGCTGAAAGCTGAAACCAATGTTTATATCGGATTTTTGGAGAGTATTGGCACACTAACCTTTTCCTACAAATCAGGAAATGATGGAATGGAACCTGAATCCATACGCTTTGCGCCTCATGAAGAGTATGCCTCTTATGTGGTGGGTAAGCAGCTATGATGGATGCCCATATACATTTAGAGCAATATGAGCTTGAGGTTTCACAACAAATGTTGAGTGAGCTTCCTAACTTGGGGATCGAAGCCCTGATTGCTGTCTCCATGAATTTAGACTCTTGCGTTCGCACTCAAAAGCTGGCCGTTACCTATCCCGGAGTGGTACGCCCAGCTTATGGTTTTCATCCAGAGCAACCCATACCGCAGAAAGCTGAATTATCCTCTTTGCTGGAATGGATTGAGCGTCAAGCCCGGGAGGATTTCATCGCTGTAGGTGAAATTGGACTGCCTTATTATTCGCGTGCAGAAGCACAGGAGCGCGGCGAAGCTTTTGATATGGAGCCTTACATTCAGCTTCTTGATCAGTTGCTTGAGCTTGCCGCCCGTATAGATAAACCAGTGGTCCTGCACGCTGTTTATGAGGATGCGCTGATTGCCTGTGATCTATTAGAGAAACATGGTATAAAGCGTGCGCACTTCCACTGGTTTAAGGGACCCGAAAAAGCCATTGCCCGTATGATTAAGAATGGATACTACATCTCTTTCACCCCTGATATCCTTTATGAGACGGAGATCCTAGAGCTCGCCCGCCGCTATCCCCCAGAGCTTGTCATGGCGGAGACCGATGGTCCTTGGCCATTTGAAGGATCTTTTGCGGGCAGAGTCACGCATCCATCTATGATTCGAGAGGTTGCTGCCGCTTGGGGAGCTCTACATGGCTACACTTCCAGCCATGCAGAAGAGATACTGACTGCGAATACTAAGCGATTTTATAGCTTGTAAATAAACAAAAGGATGGTTACTAGCGAATGCCAGGCCATCCTTTTGAATAATCACAGCTTTATCCCAATTTGGGAGTTCACAACCTTTCCACACCCACTAACGCTGCGCCTGTGAATTCCATTTTATAAATATCCGGCTTTGTGGTTTGAAGTAGAAAATCCAGATCATATTTAGCGTCAAAATAATTCATCATAAGTGTCATGACTGCACCGTGAGTTCCAATCGCAACCTTTTGCCCACTGTGTTGTTTCAGTATATCCTGCAGCACGCTAACTGATCGCTTCTGACACGCATGAATGGACTCTCCACCAACCGGAACAAAATCCGTATCGGCAAACATTGTTGCCAGTAATGGATATAGCTGCTGGTCAGGCATGATCCTATTTCCATCCAAAAAATGAATTTCCCGAAGATCTTCAATACTTTGAATCTCTGCCCCTAACTCCTGCGCCAATCCAGTAATCGTATGTATAGCCCGAAGATACGGACTTGAATAAAAGACTTCAATTCCTTCGAAACGTAATTTCTCCGTTATCTTACGGGCATCCGCCTCTCCCTTCGCTGTTAATCCACGTGATCTCTCAGTTCCTCCGGGCAGCTTGGGTGACTCTCCATGCCTTACCATATAAATAAAAGTTGCCATTCTTCCCCCTCCTCTACCTCTACAATTTCTCGTGTTCTATCCGAACTCCTTCATAAAAAGCCCTTATGGGCAAGAATCGATCCTAGCGAGCTAGAAAGTCTCTTAATTGCACTCTATACAACTGTTAAGCGTAAAAAGGGGTCTGCTGAGCAAATAAGTGTAGTTTCTGCAACTAAAAACCATCATTTCTACCCCAAAAGAGAAAAAATCAAATTATAGCTGCACTAAATACAACTAAAGTTCGCTTTGAACGATGGAACAGCATTTAATTGCAGATTCTGCAACTAAATGCTAGGTAAGCCTGCTAGGTAGTCAGTCTACTCAAGCTCTCTAGTCAGGCTAGTTTGCCTGACCTTCACTATCAGCATGCCTTAAGTTTCCATCACTTTAACCTTCCCCGGTTGCTCCGTTGAGCTATCACTTTTCTCCTTCTGCACAGGCCACAGCACGCGGCCAAATAATATCCCAAGCACACCTATCAAAGCGATTACGATCCCAAAGTTAAAAAAGATACGGCTAGGCCCAGCGGCCTGAACCAACATTCCACCGAGGAGTGGAGCACCAATCATAACTCCGCTAAGAATAGTACTCTGAATACCGAATACACGCCCTGTCATGTGCGGGGGAGTTTCTTTTTGCAGGCAATAATTGAACGTGATAATAAAAATTCCATTCCCAATACCTAGTAAGAATCCTAATAGCAATACAGAAATACTGGAAGTTCCTGGCTGAAGCAGTCCAAGTCCCCCGACCGATAAACCCATCAACACATAACTTGTTCCAAGCTTCCAGCCATAACCTGTTCCGCGATTCATTTTGTTCATGACCATAATGATGAATACAGCACCGCCTCCGGATGCCGCCACGAGCCAGCCCAGTAAAGATTCATTAGAGGGTGCAAGTACCCTAAAGAGACTGGTGAATTGAAAATCAATCATCTGAATCGCCATTGAACAGACTATGCCAAACAGCATGGTATTTAGCAACAACCTGCTGCGCAGCATAAAACTCCAGCCTTCCTTCCACATCGTGCGGAGGGAAACATGCTCCTCTTGATCCCCCTTGCCTTCTGTGCCAACTTGTTCTACTTCATTCTTCTTAACTGTAAGTAGGAGCAAATAGGAACAGCCTCTGAGACAAGCATTGATCAATATACACCACTGCGGTGTCAGCACGGATAACGCAAAACCACCAAGTAAAGGTCCCGCGATTTTGGAGCCTTGATTCACAAGCCCATTTAGTGAGGTGGCTTGAAGCAGTTGGTCTTCTCTAACCATAGTGCGGGTCATCGACTGCTGGGCAGGCACATTTAACGTCGAGATGGCAGCACGCAGCATCAGTAACGGGAGTAGCCACACCATATTGGGAGCAAAAAGTACTAGTACTGTTAATAATGCCGTGAGCAGATCACACATTCGCATTAGCTTTAGCTTATTCACTCGGTCAGCCGCTACCCCCGCCACGGAGCCAAGCAGAATCCCAGGTAAAGCTATGGAGACTGGAATCAAAGCCAGCATTAACGGACTGGCGTGCCAACGGTACCCTACGAGCACTTGAATCGCCAGTGCATCGAACCAATCCCCAAAAGTGGCTGTCGCATATGCGCTGTACACACGCATATACACTTTGTTTTTTAGCAGACTCGTTCCTGCTTGTGATGAAGCATTCATCGGACATTCCTCCAAGTTACGATTAAGAACTAGAACATATGAAGCATGATCTTAATGTAACGGAGAATTGTCAGAGAATTATCAGAGAGCTGTCACGATATTCATAAGCACGTGTTCCAAGGATTGCTCCAAACGATGGAATCCCCGCTCTTCCTTCTCTCGTTCAAATAAATCTGCATATTTGTGCTGCAAAGCTGGTTGGGGTGGAAACTCGTTACAATAGTGAACAATTCGATATAACGCATATATACGCATCGGTACAAACCCCGACATCTCCAGCACTTGAAGCGCATCATCCAATAGTCGCTCTGCTTCACGCCAAGACCTACGCCGTAGAAACCACAAGCCCCTCGCAACTTTATAACTCCCAATCTCGCGTAAGTAAGGCATCTCCTGCAAAAGCGTTTCAATGTCTTTCGCCATCCGTTCTATTACGTGATCTTCTGTTCCCATCCACAAGTGTAGAAGCATTTCTGAGGTCGCCGTTATAGGAATGAAACTCTCATACCCCGGCTCTTTAATCACTTCATACGTTAGCTTTAGCCGTTCCAGTGCTTTTTCCGTTTGCCCTGCCAGCGTGTACAAATCCAGAATATTAAGGATTTCCAATTCGCGATGCTGAGGCGGCAAAAGAAGCTTTTTCTCAAGGACTAACTCGCAGAACGCTAATTTTTTCTTAGGATCACCTAAAAGAACATAACAGATCAACAAAGAATAAAACCGTTCCTCGATCTCAACCTCCGTTGTGTTCAGCAGCCATTCCACATCTCCCTGCACAAAATGAATATATACCGAATAAAACGGGTCCATCGCATAACCCAAAACATCCTGTTGGCGTGCGAGGATTAACATTGAGCGCCCTTGACCATATAGGTGATATTTCTTGAATACCTCCCGCATCGTCTTCTGCATCTCTAAATCATATGTAGTCGGATTGGTCATGGCCGCTGAAGGCTCTTGTATAATCAGACTATAACCAAATCCCCTAACAGTCTTAATATCAAGACCCTGTAGCTTGCCAAGCTTTTTACGAATGCGATAAATATGATCATCTACCGTTCGCTCTACCGGATATTCCAAGGGCCAGACCTTATCCAGCAACTGTTCTCGGCTGAACGTACGCCCTCTATTTTTGTACAAGAACTGAAAAAGCGTAAACTCTTTTGGGAATAATTCGATCGTTATCCCATCTCCGGTCACTTTGTATTCACTTTCGATTAATTCCAGCTGCATGATAGAACCTCTCTTTCCCCCGAATCCGCTCATAGGTTACATTATATCAGTCCGTCCAAGGCGTACTCCAGATCAAAAATAAACATCAAAAAGAGCAACCCGCAGATTTCTCTGCATTGATTGCTCCTTGCACCCATTGCTCGTCTTATCCAGCCATATTATTAATGGAATCCTGTTCACTAAAAACGGAGATATGGCCCACCTTACCCGTCGAGTTTGGAATAATGAATTTCAACTGGAATTGATCATTGGCTTGGTAAGTGTAGATCTTATCCTCACCATTTACTTTGGTATCGTCCGGCTTGCCCAGTGTGGACTCGATCTGTTTCAGTGTTAGCTTTTGCAGCGCAGTATCACTGGAACGAACATCGAAGATTAGGCTCCCTTTATTGAATCCGAATACGACATGTTCATCAGTGTAGGTAGCATAAATCCCTTTTCCCGCTGGCTCTTGTTGATCAGGTTTACCCCAATCGGCTTCTACCTCATCAATTAGTCCGGTATGAGCAGCATATTCAACACCGGGCACCTTCCCTTTTTTAGCAAGCTCAAGTAAATCTTGAAGTTGTTTGTCACTATTCTGCGGATTCGCCTTGGCTGTATCTTTATTAGTCTCCGTAGGGGAAGTAGTCTCCGTTGCTGCGGTTTCTGCAGGAGTGGATGACGGGCTAACTTCCGGTCCCGAAGTTGCTGTTATAGCTGTTTCTGTTGGGGTATTTGTAGGGGATTCAGAATTAGCCGCCTCATTGTTCGAACTGCAGCCAGCAAGCCCGATCATTCCAATGAGCAGGATAGTGGCTGCTAGAAACTTAAACTGTGCTGACATGATGTCATCTCCTTAGTAGGTTGCTCAAAGCCATCTTGCAAAAAAATGGAACTGAACATATAGACGATACTGAAACGAAAAAGTTTCCTTAGACAAGGAAGATTAGGCATAGCCTAACTATCATTTACCCAAATCTGCCTAACATCAATTAATTACCTGATTAATTCTCACCATCGGAGTATTTCATTGCAGAACATGCAATAGATTGGGGCAGTTTGCTTCGAAAAAAGCAATGCATTGCACTTTGTGCAATAGAATCCGAAAAAACCCCCTAATTAGGCGTTTCTTAGCTATTTTGAATGTACAAAGTGCAACAGAATTCATCTTCTCCCGCTTCAGGACAAATTCTATTGCACATAGTGCAATTGGAGTCCCCTCAGTAAAAATATTCCACACAAACGCAACCTTAATCCTCTGAGCCGCATCTTATTTAGTAAAGGGAGGGGAGCTTCATCTGAATATTATAGACAGAATCAAAGCAAAGGATGAGTCAGCTCTCAGCCTGTTGATGGACGATTACGGCGATATGCTGCTCCGAACCGCTTGCTTATTGCTCAAAGATCGACACAGTGCCGAAGAGGCGGTGCAAGATACTTTTATTCAAGCCTTTGCCAAAATGAATCAATTGCAGGAACCGGAACGGTTAAAGGCTTGGCTCATTCGCATCGTAATCAACCGCTGCCGCATGAAGCAACGGACTTGGAGCTGGCGTAATATTTTCCCCTCAGGCGATGCAGAGCTCCAAGCCAGTGATGATGCGGGCTTCACTGCCGGGGCAGAAGAGCTTTTTATGGTGGAATGGCATAATGTTAGACTCGCTGAGTCCATCAGAACTCTCGATTATGTATACCGCGAATGTCTGACGTTATATTACTTTCATGAGATGAGCATCCGTGAAATTTCTGAGCAATTGAATACGCCGGAGAATACGATTAAATCCCGGTTAGTTAGAGGACGGACACTCTTAAAAAAGATATTGGAGAAGGAGGGACATTTCTTATGAATACGGGGAGCACAGAGAATACGAAACGCGAAGTGATCAAGCAACAGCTAGATGAAGAACTACAACCCATACACTTCGAAGGACATGAGCGCGTCCTCAAGATGACCCACCCTCCAACCTTTGGAGCCCGACTCATGGCTTTCTGGAATAAAGAAATCGAGATCCCCGTGAAAGCTTTAGGCGCGATTGGTGCCATTATTCTAGTCGTATCATTGACACTGCATCAACCAGAGGTTAAACATCAACCCCAACAAAACGTCCAGCAGCATCCAAACCGTGAACTTATTGAGGCTGGGGGCAATACGTACTGGAAAGATATCTATGATCAGGCGGTGAAGAGACATGCGAATTAAGATCAGAGTCAAACATCTAGTGTCATTCGTGCTACTCCCAGCCTTCCTGCTCATTCTTCTATTTAACTTTCTGCCCTCCTCAAAGGCACAAATGGAGGAAAGCCCAGCTATTCAATTTAACCTGGCCCGTACAGAACTTCTGCAAAAGCTAGAGTCTACAACTGGCAGTAAACGTATGGAGCTTATTCAAACAAATATCATTGATAAGGAGCACGCCTACGATCCCTATAGATATGACGTAAATATTGGTCCCTCTATGAGTCAGTGGAATCATGATGAACCGAGTATTTCCGACTTGCTGCCAGAGGATAAAATCGCTTTGTTAGAAGAATACATCCTTGATGGGCCAGCGAATAATACACGTATATTTGCGGTAAAGCTGCTTGCCTACGAATATGATGCTCTTGGCCGTAAGGAAGACGGCGATCAAGCGCTAATAACGGCCACTAAACAACTAGCCAGCAATTCTCACGTGGCACAAGAGCTGACGCTCCTTCGTGCAGAACGAGCCCTGAATCGTGGTGACATAACAGCCGCTGAAGCTATTCTTGAACAAACCACATTGTCATCTGAGAATCAGCAGGTTTTAGATGCGCAGAAAGCATGGCTTACCGGGCGTCTGCTCTTCACAAAAGGTAAAGCACAAGAAGCACTTGCCGTAGTAGACAATGGCTTGGAGAGCTACCAAAAATTCTGGCAGGATATTCATAAACAAATGAGTCTTACCACTAGCTACTCAGATAAAGACACCGCAGACAAGGATGCAGCGGGATCAGCGTCAATTTCACCACCAACGATTGGAACTTCAGAGACCGAATTGCAGTTGGAGGCACTCCGGATTGCCATTCAGTCCGCTGTCGATATGGGGAACACCTCGACTGCCGTCGTATCCGGAACACTTACTCGTAGCGATGGTACTCCGGTCTCGCGTGCAGGTATTTTTCTCCGTGCTGAAAGCGAGGTTCATCACAGCATTACATCTGCTGATTCCTACCGAATCGTTACAGACGATGAAGGACGTTTCGAATTCTACGGTGTGATTCCGGGCTTCTATCAACTGCAGCTTGGACTTAGCTATGATCAGATCGATGGCTGGGCTTGGCCTATACAGTATGACGATTGGATTGAAGTTAAACCGGGTGACCTGTTGAAGGAGAGTGTTGTTCTGCAACCTCTCATTGAGCTTCAGTCTCCTATTAATCAGGAGACACTAACTGGAAAGACCGTAGATTTCCGCTGGAAAGCTGTTAAGGGTGCAGCTTATTATCGTTTAAGCGGTGGGGTCTCGATGGTGGGGAGCTCCTTCAGTTCGCAGATTCGGGACCATATCACGGACAATCAAGTCTCTATTCCAGTAGATGAACTCTATTACAACAGTGGTTTCTCCTACGGCAGTGGCGGAGAGGGCTTTGAATCGATTGATCCTCTATCTTTTCTTGTGTTCATGAATCCTGAAGCACGCTTTTCTTGGAATATCGAGGCATTTGATGCGGATGGACATCTGCTTACCCGCAGTAGTGGCTACAGATTGAACGAAGACACCGTTGGTAATCTGCCCTTCTTCTATCTCAAGGAACGAGAACTAACCACAGCCGATAGACTATTGCTAAATAAGAAACCTGATCAAGCCATAGAAATGTACCAACAGAATGTTGCAGATGATCCAGAGGATGCTCATGCTCTACACATGCTTGTGAAGCTGATGCTCGCTAAATCCTCCCTGACGAAGGATGACTCATTAGAAGATCAGGCGATTCCGCTACTCCAAAAGCTCATACAGTTGCATCCTTATTCTAATTATGCCTTCACGTTGACGCAGTACTATTTTGACCATAAGGACTGGAAATCATATAACGAGTATTATTCCCGCTACATTGAGCTGAGTCAAACTAAGGGGGATGACTATGACCGCTCGATTAATGCTACAGCTCTCATGCATCAAGGCAAGCTTACAGAAGCTCGGAAGCAATTTTCTATCGCCTTAGAGCATGATGACAGCCATCGTTTTATTGGCAGCTATTTGGCGGCAGAATTATATGCAGGTGAGTCACTCGCTTCTGTCTTAACACTTGCTGAACGTTACCCCTTGCACAGCTTTGGTCTTAATGGGTATCGTTGGCCACAAATGATTAAACAGCTCATAGCCGAACGAACGAAACTGCCTAGTCACTTTGATCAAGAATTACAGGAAAAACTAGGATGGTACGTGAATGGTCAGGTAGATGTTTTGAAGAAATGGATCGATAGCACAAAATCCTCAGCACTGAAAACCTTTATACAGGCTGTTTTAGCGGTAAGCTAATTTAGCCTAACTCACTTATACAAACAAAAATCCGGTCCCGCTCATTGAACACGAGCTTAGAACCGGATTTTTTAATTACGCTTGAATTTATTTACCTTTAGCTTCCATCATGTAATTCTGGAAGTCCGTAATACTAGGGTTGGACATATAGTGACCACCCTCTACTTCTATTGTTTGTCCGGTGATGAATTTAGATTCATCCGATGCCAGGAACAATACTGTGTTTCCGATATCATCCGCTTCCCCATGGTAAGGGAGGGCATTGAACTTCTGGAAAATATCCAGCACAGCTGGCGGCATATTTCTTGCAGCCGCAGGTGTTAGAATTAGGCCTGGAGCCACTCCGTTACAACGAATTTTATCCTTACCATATTGTGTAGCGATATAACGTGTAAGGTTCACAACAGCTGCCTTAGAGGAACCATAAGCCGTGCGCAATGAATCTCCTGCAAATGCTGACATCGAAGCGGTGTTAATAATAGAACCTCCGCCCGCTTTAATCATATGTGGAATAGCAAATCGGCTGCCTAATAAAACACTTTTGGTGTTCACGTTCATCAGGCGATCCCATTCTTCCAAATCTATGTTGACCACATCAAGGTCTTTTTGCAGATTAGTTAGACCTACGTTGTTGAACAAAACTGTAATGGTGCCATACTGAGCGACTGTGAAATCAACAGCTTCCTTGATCGAATCTGCTTGGGATGCATCCAGGAAAAGACCTTCCGCCTCTCCACCCTCACTTTTAATCTTAGCCGCTGCTTCCTTGGCAGCCTCTACATTAAAATCGGCGATGACAACTTTGGCTCCTTCTCTAGCCATTAGAGTAGCGGCTGATAAGCCAATACCTGAAGCGCCTCCAGTGACTAATGCAACCTTACCTTGAACTCTTCCCATATCCATACCCCTTTATAATGTGATTAAGATTCTTAGATGACTTCATTTATGTTTCAGAGCTATCAAAGCTCGTTAACAACTTTTCATAAATTTTCAAGAATTGCTGCAGTTCTTCTTCATCGAGCTTCAGAAATATTTCAGCTCGGAGCTCCTGTCCTTTTAGCTGTGCTTCCTTCAGTACATCCTTACCTTTGTCCGTGATCGAGAGCAGTACATTTCGGCGATCATCTTCATTATATTTACGCTCGGCCATTTCCTGTTTAATTAAGCGATTGGCAATGTTCGTCATCGCCCCCGGCGTATAACCTAATTTTTTAGCCAAAGTAGTTTGCTTCTGCGGACCCTTTTTATTCAATTCTCCCAAGACGAGAACGGGTGATATCCCAATATTATGGTCAAAAGCATTCATCCATCGAACAATAATTTCATCCGTGAATAATTCAACTGCATGTATGAGTCTAAAAAAATCTGGGTTTTCCAAGTACATCCTCCTATAACGCTCATGATCATTGGGTGATTCTGTATTTATTTTAACACTAAAATATTTAATAGTAAACTATTTAACGATAAACTATTAAAAATCAAAAAAAGAATGCTCAGCAAGCATCCTTTAAATTGCAGATTTATCAATAACATAAGTACCGGCCATCATATCGTGAAGCGCACGTTTACGGGGAGTAAATGCGACAAATAGATAATCCACAAGCATGATAAAGCCAAGTATTTTACTGAGATCATTAGCCAATGGTGCCCATAAGGCAAGGTTGGTGGAAATCGCAGTGAGGTCGTAGAGACTGACACCAACAATCATTGAAAAAATTGTACTAATGATTCGGAAAATATTTCGAACTAGAGCTTCCTTCAGCGTTGGATAACTCCCTTGATCATTAACAATCTTTATCTTTAAAATCAGCTTCCCGGGTGATCCGCCAAATCTAACGATCATAAAAATATCAAACACGATGAAGATAATATACTCAAGGATAATAGGAATCTCCGAGTGCAAGGAAACAGCTAATGAGTTGAATAGCATGTAAACAATAACCGCAGGGATCAGAATGACAAGGAGATCAAGAATGGTAGCCAGTACTCTTTTCCAAAATCCTATGAAATCCTCCTGTTCCAAACGCTCCACTTTATAGTTATTCATATCAGGGCCCCCGCTCTCTATGCTTAACTGTATTCATTCAGCCTTTTGATCCGCTCTTCAATAATGGATTCCAGTTCCTTATTATGTTTTAGAATCACCCGTATATCAGAAAGTTTATCTGTTAATTTAATAATTCTATGAATGTCTTCCCAATTATATCCACGGTTCCATTTAAAAATCATCACAGACTCCAATGATTCTAATCTACATAGGCTCAGCTGAGCCCGATCGGCAGGAGGATAAGCCCTAGCGATATAACAGTTATAATTCTTGTAGTGAGGAGGGTTAGCTTGATATTTTTTTCTGATTTGTACCAACCTTTAAACTGAAAATGATTCCGATACAGCATAAAAAATATCAATACATTTCCAAGCGCCATACTCCAGTTATATACGGGCTGACCAAATATAGATTGATATACGAATCGCTCTGCCCCGCCTAAAATAAACAAGGTCAACACAAGCAATATACATAATCGAAATAATTCCACAATAAAGGAAGCGAATTTCATCATTTTATAACCGTCCTTTCAAGATCTGCCTATCCCAAATTACATCCATATTCCTCCAAATTATACACCTTACATCTAATAACTCCTATCTGAATATTCGATTCCGTATATATTTTTCACGCTAAAAAACAACCCAGCCCTAGATAAATTGTATCCTGAGCTGGGTGATTTTGACTCTCTTTTTAGAAGAGTGTAGTTTCTTCCTTATCCCTTAGTTCCTGAATCTGTAACCGCAGATTAACTATGTCCGCCATTAGCGCCTCATTCTCAGCCTCTGTATCCCTACTTCCACTTTGGATCAATTGATTCAGACGGAGCGTCAGAAGGACAAGCTCGTCCTCCCGCTCCTGTTCTTTTTGGGTAAGCACACGACTTCTATCTTTGGAAATGTATTCATTATAGGAACCCTGGAAAAACTTCGGTGTCTGAGCCGGCTCTAAGATTACCAGACGATTAGCTACATTAGTGTGCAGATATCGGTCATGCGAGACCATCACAAGCCCTCCCGGATATACCCTTAACGCTTCTTCTACACGCTCCCTAGTGTCAATGTCCAGATAATTGGTGGGTTCGTCCAGTACTAATAGGTTAGCTTTTCCAAAGTACAGTTTAAGGAAAGCTACACGACATTTCTCTCCCAGACTTAAATCACCAATTCGTTTAAAGACATCCTCCCGCGAAAATAAAAAGCAGCCTAGAATCGTTCGTGCCTCCGTTTGGGTCATACCCGGCAGTTCAAGCAAGCTATCCAGAATCGTGGATGACACCGCTAGATTATCGAGCTCTTGGGCAAAATAACCAATCTTCGTCCGTGGATGCAGCCGTACTTCACCTTGAGTGGGTTTATGAATACCCGCAATCAACTTCAGCAAAGAAGACTTCCCAACCCCATTGGGCCCCAGAATAGCAAGACGATCTCCTCGATTCAAGGACAAACTGAAATCTTTCAATACAGGCGCACTATCCCTATAAGCAAAATCAATCTCGCGGAGTGACAGCAAAGTGTCCGCCATTAATGCTTCCGTCTCCAGCTTCATCTTCAGCTTGCTTGTCTCGCGCGGCAATTCCACACGGTTCTTATTTAAGCGTTCGAGTGCAGCTTCCTTCGCATGAAGACGAGACACGTTCTTCTTAGATTTCGCACGCAGGAAATCATGCTGTCCGGCAGCACGGTGTGCCTGCTGGAACCACTCCGAATACCTTCTGATGCTCTCCAGTATTTTCTCCTTTTCCTGTTCCTGCTTCTTATATTGTCCCTCTAGCGTTCGTGCCTCTATCGCTTTCTGCTCCCGATACTGCGTATATCCACCCCAATACCGGCGACATCCCCCTGGACTAAGTTCCAGTAAAGCTGTCGCCGTTCGATCGATGAACGTACGATCATGCGAAACATAAAGTACGGTTCCAGGGTAGGTGTGTACCCAATGTTCCAACCACTCCATCGTCTCTCCATCTAAGTGATTTGTCGGCTCATCTAGAATCAACAGCTTTGGCTGCTGGGCTAGTAATGCTGCTAATTGGACACGTGTCTTTTGCCCTCCGCTTAGCGATGGGTATGGCAAATCCCAAACTGAGCGTTCTAGCTTAAGCTGTTTCAAGCACTTTTCCGCTTTAGCCTCCCAGTCATATCCATTAAGCTGCAGGTATCGTTCGTACACTTCGGCGTATTCAGTAAGTCCAGCTTCACTCTCCTCGTTCACTTCCTGCAACCTCTGACCAAGGAGTTGAAGCCGGCGCTTTAATTGGGGTAGCTCTGCCGATCCGGCGAGAACGTAATCCAAGGCGCTTACTTCTTCTGATACTTCTAACTGCTGATCCAGCACGCCCCATTCTTCAGGAGGTAAGCCGTGATAAATACTCCCTTCCTCAAAGGTGAGGCGACCGATCAGTCCCTTAAGCAGTGTGGTTTTGCCGATTCCATTACGGCCGAACAAGAGCACACGCTCTCCTTCCGATATCTCAAAGGACACCTTCTCAAATAACAGGGTCCCGCTCCATTCTTTACGTAAATTCTTTGCTTTTATTAGGGTCATATTCCATTCCTCCGATTATATTGCAAATAAAAAACCGCAGCCAGCGGTCTGCGGTCGAATAGCGTATGATGGGGGAATATGCCATAACATGAATAGACTACGGCTGTGATCACCTGCTGCATGCAGAGTAAACCAAACAATAGATCGATCTATTCATATAAAAGCAACGTAAGGCCCCCGACCGACACACGTATCCCTGACCGTTATCACCCTGCGCGGGTGCTCCGTGACTTGTGCATATGCACTTTACAAGTTGGATGGTCTAATTCATTAGGAAACGTGTTAGTTATTCATCAGTCGGTGGTCCTCCGTCATTGTCCGAATTGGTTTGAATGAGTACAGTATAGACTAACTAAGATCAGAAATACAATTCCAAGAACAGTTATAAATTAATCTTTACCGACTGAGACTGTGGATTCCATTGCACCTGAATGCTAAATAATTGGGGCAAGATGCTTAGTGGAATCAACAATCGGTTATTTTCATTACGAGATGCGATTATCTTAATGGATTTCCCATTCACGATAGCCTGCTCGGATAAAGGCTTATGTGTCACCGTACGACCACCTATCGTAATTAGCAGTGCACCAGTACCAGCTTCGCTCTGCAGAGTTCCACCTAACAACGCTACAGATTCTCTCAGCGGAATAAATACACGGGAGTTATCCAATATAAAGGGATCATTCAGCTTTGTCGTGACGCCATCCAGCTCAAAAGCTCCAGCAAACGTCTTACTTCCCACAGAGTACCCGTTCTTTGTCGCAATGCTCTCCATAGCCAGTGTACTAGTTGTAATGATGACTCTTGTGTTCTTAGCTATTTTTGGATATAACCAGTGGATATCATCATTATGCATTCGAATACATCCAGCACTAACATACTTTCCTATGGATGACTCATTACTATTGCCGTGAATCGCGTACGTAGTTCCATAAGTTCCATTTACCTCTAGCCCTAACCAGCGGTCGCCAAGCGGATTGGCCGGATCACCCCCAGGTATTTTCTCTTTGTAGTAGGGTCTGTTCTTTACTTTAACTACCATTTTGAAGCTACCTTCCGGTGTCAGTTCCTTCGATTTCCCTGTTGCGACCGGAAAAGTCTTCACCAGCTTGCCATCACTGAAATACGCGAGTTTGTTTGTTTTTTTATTCACGATAATTAGATCGGATCCAGCAGCAGCTTCCGCCTTTCCCACACCTGTAAAACATGCAGCGAACAGAAGCCCAAACACAAGCATCAGCTTTATGTTCCGCTGTAATGAAGATTGAAACCAGCTACTCGAAACAAAAAATCCCAATTTTCTCCACCTCCATATATAAAGACGAAATCATTTCAATTTAGTTGCATACCAGCCTGTACCTATTCTTTTCAACTCGTCCCCCGCATTTGACGCAGAGATTGCAATACTGTAACCAAGTGCACACGACAAAAAGCCGACCTTTGGATAACCAAAGATCAGCTCTGTATTTTTAAACAATATTTTATGTTTCAGCGGCTACAGTTTCTTACCTGAACCAAATGCAATCACATACCCATCCGGATCTTTAATCTCAAAATCCTTTCAGCTCCCCCAGTCTGTAATCCATTATTATCGTTAAGGCTAGTGCTCTTTTCTTTGATCCAGAAGGTTTCGAACAGCCTGCAAGCGAAGAGGATCTATAGGTTTCAGCGCATCACCCTCTACTCTAACTACTGAACCGAAATGTACCCGCCTCACACCTGTTTGTTGTACAAAATCGCTTATCCCTTCCACCGTTAATCCACTACCTGCCAGTATGTTGATAGATCGCTCCGCAGTAAGCTGTTCAAGCGCAGCAATACGCTCCGCGCCCTTAGGGGCTGTACTCTCGGCTCCTGATGTTAGAATGTCAGTAATTTGAGGATAACGTATCAATATTTCTAACGCCTCAAATTGATCCCTCACCACGTCAAACGCTCGATGGAATGTCACCTCCAGACCCTGTGCAGCCTGAAGCAGTCGTTGAAGTGCCTCTTCGTCAATCGTTCCGTCAGATCGTAACATGCCCATAACAACAGAGAATCCGCCGATAGATGCGATATGCTGAATATCCCTCTCCATAGTTTCTATATCATCCTTATCGTAATAAAAGGATCTGGCGTGAGGCCTAACCATTACTCTGACCGGGATCGAGACGGCTTCGCGCACTTTTTCTATTAGTCCCAGACTGGGTGTTAATCCCCCTTCACTAATCGCTGTGATCAGTTCAATTCGGTCAGCACCATAACGTTCGGCCAGCACTGCATCACTTAATGTTGTAGCAATAACTTCTAGTAACATTGTTGTCTCTCCTTTATTCATCTTAGAACCTTGCTTTCTGCTATTTTCTTCATCCGCACATTATCCTAACCCACATCCACATAAACACGCAAAAAAGATCTTGACCCTCTACAAACACTAGAGAATCAAGATCTTTCGTTCTTAAAATATCCTTACGCCCACCACATACCCTGAGGCTGGTCACGAATAAGAATGGATTGCAAATTGGTTACTGCACGTTGGAAGCCTTCGTCTACCGTCATAAGAGGGTCTTCATGCTCGATGCTGACCACATAATCATAACCGTAAGTACGTAGCGCACTCATGATATCCGACCATTCAGATATGCTGTGTCCACAGCCAACGGAACGGAAGGTCCATGCGCGGGTCTGCACATCGCCATAAGGCTGCATATCTGTCAGACCATACATATTGATGTTGTCCTGATCCAGGTACGTATCCTTGGCATGGAAATGATGGATTGCGCCGGCTTTACCAAGAATCTTGATTGCGCCCACAGGATCGATGCCCTGCCACCACAGATGGCTCGGGTCTAGGTTCGCGCCGATCGCATCGCAGGTTGCTTCTCTAAGCTTCAGAATTGTATAAGGAGTATGGCAGAGGAAACCACCATGAAGCTCGATACCGATCTTAACGCCATGCTCTTCGGCCAGCTTACCGATTTCCTTCCAGTAAGGGATCAGTTTATGCTCCCACTGCCAGGTTTTGATGTCGCTGTACACGGTAGGCCAAGGTGTAACTGGCCAGTTCGGTGCTTTTGCATCGTCGCTGTCTCCCGCGGTTCCCGAGAAAGTATTCACTACCTTAACGCCCATTAGCGAAGCTAGCTTGATCGACTTACGCAGAATTTCGTCGCCATCACGAGCTTCTTCTTTATCCGGCGAAATCGGGTTATTATGGCAACTGAATGCACTGATCATAATGCCACGTTTCGTGAACTTCTCCAGATATTCCTTACGTGCTGATTCGCTGGCAAGCAGCTCATCTGTTGGACAGTGGGCATTTCCCGGATTGCCTCCAGAACCGATCTCTACCGCATTCAAACCAGCAGCAGCGATTTTATCAAGCATCTCATCAAGAGTTAAACTTCCAAATACAGGATCAAATACACCTAACTTCATTTACAAGACCACCTTTTCTTTAATAGGTTCCAAAGCTTCGGAATGTCCGTACACAGGATAATCACGTTTCGTTGGTGCACACCAGTTCACGCCATTGATGATCACTCTTTGGATTTCTTTATTGTAATAGGTTGGATAAGATTCATGGCCGGGCTGGAAATAAAAGATCTTCCCGTTCCCGCGACGATAGGTCGATCCGCTAGGGAACACATTGCCGCCTTCAAACCAGCCGACAAAAATAAGACTTTCTGGTGCTGGTACATCAAAATGTGCACCGTACATTTCCTCTTGCTCCAAATCGATATATTCGCCAATGCCCTCAGCAATCGGGTGACTTGGGTCCATGACCCAAAGACGCTCTTTCTCCCCTGCTTCACGCCACTTTAGATCGCAGCTGGTGCCCATTAACTTCATGAATATTTTGGACATATGACCCGAATGAAGCACCACTAGCCCCATGCCTTGAAGCACTCTTTGGTGAACACGATTTACAATCTCATCACTAACTTCTTGATGGGCGACATGTCCCCACCAAATCAGTACATCCGTGTTATCCAGCACTTCTTGTGTCAGTCCATGCTCCGGTTCATCCAGCGTAGCTGTCTGAGCGTCCAGTCCAGCCTCCTGAAGGAAGCTTGCCAACTGTCCGTGAATCCCTTGCGGGTAGACTTTGAGAATTCTCTCTTCCTGCCGTTCATGGCGGAATTCATTCCATACCGTTACTCTGGTCACTTTGGACACACTCCCAGTTCATAGTTATCTATGTCGTTAAACCTGATCGTTTATTCAAAAAATACAGGCATGCCAGTCTCAGAGGATTTATAAATAGCCTCCAAGATACGGGTAACAACGAGCGCCTGCTCTGGCTTCACTACAGGCTCGGTGTCATTGACGATGCTTTCGATCCACTGAGTAGCCTCCGTCAATGCAGGATCATCTCCCGCACCATCATAAAAGTCAACGCCACCGGCTTCCAAGCTAATATGCTTCTCATATGTCTTGCCGTATTCTTCTCCGTTGATGCGCAGACCGTCTTCCATATCCGCTCCACCTTCAGTACCGCAAAGCACAGTCTTAGCTTCACCAACATCAAGTGTATTGAGCGCCCAGCTTGCTTCGAGAACGATGCTAGCTCCATTCTCCATAGTAATGAATCCAATGGCGGAATCCTCAACTGTAAATTTCTCAGGATCCCACGGGCCCCAAGCGTTCGCAGCATTTTTACGACCGGACAGCTTATGATAAGCGTTACCCACAACATATTTAGGTTTGTAGTTATCCATCATCCACAGGGTCAAATCGAGAGCATGAGTACCGATATCAATTAATGGTCCTCCACCTTGTGCTTCCTCATCCAGGAACACGCCCCATGTTGGAACGGCACGACGACGGATCGCTTTAGCTTTAGCGTAATAAATCTCTCCAAGACCATTATTCTCGCATACCGTATGCAGATAAGCGGAATCTGGTCTGAAACGGTTCTGGTAACCGATGGTTAGCTTCTTCCCAGTTCGCTTTGAAGCGTCGATCATTGCTTGTGCTTCTTCAGTGGTTTTAGCCATTGGCTTCTCGCACATTACATGCTTACCTGCCTCCATTGCCGCAATGGAAATCTCCGCATGGGAAATATTCGGTGTACATACATGAATTACATCTATACTTGCATCTTTAAGAAGTTCTGTATAATCCGTGTAAACTACAGAGTTCTCATCCCCAAACTCCGCCTTTGCCTTTTCTGCACGCTCAGGAACGATATCGCAAAAAGCAACCATTCGCGCACCTTCAACTTTTTTTAATGCTGGCATATGTTTGCCGTTAGCAATGCCTCCGCAGCCGATAATTCCTACTGTTAATGTCATCTTTGTCTTAACCTCCACTTGTTCCTGTTTTGATATCTCTATCATACAAAGCCCGGGGGCGTCTTTCTTCCTGCATTCTTGCTGTATTATTCCCGAATATTGTCTTATGGTATTTTAGGGGTGATATCCCCGTAGCATCCTTGAAAAAATGATGGAATGTCTTCACGCTGCCAAACCCGGCAGCTTCCGCCACCGCAGACATCGGCAAATCTTCATTGATTAAGATCCATTTGGCTTTGTTAAGGCGATATTCGTTTAAGAAAGCTATAAAGGTCATACCAGTATTCTTCTTGAACAGCTTGGTAAAATAATACGGACTAAAGCCCATATAGCTAGCTACCTCATTCAGCGTAATGGCTTCCTGGTAATGCTGCTCTACATAGATAAAAATCCGCTCTAATCTTTCCAGTGTTTCTCTAGACTGGTTCAGCGTATCTTCCGAGAACTTAGGCTGTTTATTGAGTGTACTCTTCGGCACTTCCCGTAAAATAACGGTCAATAGTTCAAACAATCTTGCTTTGATTAAGTAAGCGTACCCATCTCTTCGCTGCACGTCTTCCTCATAAATACTCTCAATCAGCCCTTTGATCTTCACGGCGGTTGCCTCGGGCCATTTTGAACTTGAATGCTCCATAAGCGTAAAAACCTCACGAAGCGAATAATCATTTCCACTCAAGGCTGCGACTTCCTGAAACAGGTTAAGATCGAATTGAATGACTACCCGTTCGCTTTCAGGTGAGGCCAGAAAATAATGGACATCCCCACCGTTGATAAATTGAACCTCACCTTGCTCCATGTGAATAGGGGTATCATTTATTCCCAGATTTAGACTTCCTTTAGTTACATATATAATTTCAATTTCTTTATGCCAATGCGGATAGCATAGTGTATCTCCTCCACATAGTAAACTTCTAAAAGGAAAATGCTTATCCACATCTGGAATTTCGAGATAAATATTCATAAGCGCAGCTCCTTATCCGGTTAAACACTAAACCAAACGATGAACATGTCAATCCGATTTCACGTAAGCGTTTACTGTCTAAATGTTAGACCTCTACTATTCTTTTGTCAATTCTGGGTCTCTGTATTCTTAATATCCTACTCCAGCTACATTTCTCCCTCTTACACACCACTTTAACAGAGATTTTCTGGTAATTTAATCGGTTTCATACTATTAAAAAATAATTACCTTTCATGGTTCTTATCCCTCACATATTTTTTAAGTGGAGTTGACAAGCATACCTGCCAGGATTTATATTCAGGGTAAGCGTTTACGTAAATCTTTTCAAGGAATTTGATTTTCAAAGCGTAAACGTTTAATCTAAGGCTAACCGTAATCTAAGGAGCACGTATGAATGAACCCAACCATTAAAGATGTTGCACAAAAAGCGAACGTTTCCATTGCAACAGTCTCTCGCGTGCTAAACAATTTAAGTGGGTACTCCGACAAGACGAAACAAAAGGTAAATGAAGCTATCAAAGAACTCGGGTATCAACCTAACGCAATTGCTCGTGGCCTAATCAATAAGCGTACCCAGACCATTGGTGTAATGTTCCCAAGTGTTTCTGGAGCGTTCTCCTCTGATCTGCTTAAAGGCATTGAGGAATTGGCCAATGACCGCAATTACAGTGTAATGGTCTGTAATACCGACCAGGATGGTAAACGAACATTAAAGTACTTACAACTCTTAAGGGAGAAGCAGGTTGATGGCATTATTTACTCTAGTGAGGTCTTGAAGAAAGAGTATTACGATGTGCTAGAAACCATGAAGATCCCAGTTGTGTTGGTTTCCTCCCAAACGGAATTTGCCAGTGTACCTTACGTGAAAGTAGACGATTACCAGGCTGCTTATGATGCTACCCTCTACTTAATTTCCAAAGGTCACAGCAAAATTGCCATGATCAGCGGAAATCCAAGCGATGCTATCGCTGGTGCACCCAGAACTGAGGGATATCGTAAAGCGCTTGAAGCAAGTGGAATTCCTTTCGACAGCCGCTATCTCACCTTTGGAGACTTCCTGTATGAAAGCGGGAGCATTGCAATGGAAGCTCTCTTGGAGCAAGCCCCTGATGTCACTGCCGTCTTTGCCGCTAGTGATGAAATGGCGATTGGTGCTCTTTCCACGGTCATCAAATATGGTTTAAGTGTTCCCGACGATATATCCATTATGGGTTATGACGATCTTGGAATGGCTAAAATGATTATTCCTCCGTTAACTACAGTGCGTCAACCACTGTACGATATTGGTAAGATCGCCGTGGAGAAGCTTATTCAGATGATTGAAACAGGCGAGACTGTGGATAGCAAAATTGTCGATCACTTAATCGTGGAAAGACAAACGGTAAGATCACTTACCTGAGTCTTTTTACCCCTTTTACGTAAACGTTTACTCTCTCTATTGGTAATGCATATCTGCCGCCTATAAGTAGCAGAATATCAATTAGTTTTCATTTACGTACATGTTTAATCTCTTACATGTTCATAATACCAACAAATTATTAGGAGGATTTAATCATGAAAAAAACAATCAAACCCGTAGTGGTTAGCGTACTGGCAATGTCCGTACTTAGTGCCTGTGGTAGCAATGCGGCTGACAACAGCGCAAATAGTGGTGGAAATGCCTCCTCCGGTGACAAGGTAAAAGTCGAGTTTTTCCAAAATAAAACCGAAGCCAAAGCCACCTTCGACAAGCTGGTTGCGAAATTCAATGAAGCCAATCCAAATATTGTTGTCACACAGGTTAACCCGCCAGATGCTGAAACGGTATTGAAAACTCGTGCAGCGAAGAAAGATATTCCTGACGTGGTAGGGATTGGAGCAACTGACACCTACAAGACGTTATCTGGCAGCGGTCTTTTTGAAGATTTCACAGGCGATCCACTCGCTGAGAATATCCAGCCAGCATATCTTCAAATGCTGAAAGACTTGACGGGTTCGGACGAACTGAATGGTCTTCCATTCTCTTCAAACGCAAGTGGTGTCATTTACAATAAAGCGATGTTTGCTGAAGCCGGTGTTACTGTTCCAACTACTTGGGATGAGTTCATGGCTGTCGCTCAAAAGTTCAAGGACAGCGGTAAAAATGCTTTTTACCTGACACTGAAGGATTCATGGACAACACTTACGCCGTTCAACTCCCTCTCCACGATCATTAAAGGGAATGATTTCTTCAAGGAGCGTGCGGCAGGCACTGTAACCTTCGCAGACAGCTTTAACGAGGTTGCTGAAAAGCTGCTTAAGCTGACGGAATACGGACAAAAAGATATCTTTGGTAAAGGTTACAATGACGGAAACACAGCATTCGCTAAAGGTGAATCAGCAATGTACCTGCAAGGCGTATGGGCGATCCCAGAAATCGTGAAAGCCAATCCATCCATTGAACTTGGCGTATTCCCATTCCCAGCAACAAATGATGCTGCCGATAACAAAGTCATTTCTGGCGTAGATACGTTGCTGACGATTTCCAAGAACACTAAACATAAAGAAGAAGCAAAGAAATTCGTAGACTTCCTGCTTCAACCTGAGAATGTTAGCCTATACATCAATGAGCAAAAAGCATTCCCAGCTGTACAAGGTGTAACACAAGATGATCCAACGATGGATGGCTTCAAAGAAGCGTTTACCGCTGGCAACTTGGCTGACTTTGCTGACCACTACATCCCAAGTGCGATGAAAGTGGATACCATCAACCAATCCTTCTTGCAAAAGAAAGACATTAAAGCTTACCTAGAACAGCTTGATAAGGAATGGGATAAAGTAGCTAACCGGAAATAAACTGATCAGACAAACATGAACCGCGAAAGAGAACGGGGCTTCCCCTCTTCTCTTTCGCTTTTACAATGAGGAGGATTACATGATGGCCAAACGCCGAGTCGCCTTTTATCTGATGACTATACCGGCATTACTTCTTTTCTTCGCCTTCCATACCTTTCCTGCAATCCAGGGTATATATTATTCGTTCACGAACTGGGACGGCTTTAGTGACAGCTTTGATTACGTAGGATTTAAGAACTTCATTAACATTTTTCAAGATGAAAATGTGTTGAATTCATATGTGTTCACTTTTAAATATGCCATTCTAACCACTATTCTTATCAATATCATCAGCTTGTTGATTGCGCTTGGACTTAACGCCAAAATTAAAGCTAAAAACTTTTTCCGTGGCGTATATTTCTTGCCGAATATCCTCAGCGTATTGATTGTTGGTTTTATTTTTAACTACTTGTTCGCTAATGTATTCCCTATTTGGGGTGCGAAACTCGGCAGCGAATTCCTATCACAGAACATTCTCGGTAACTCCGACTGGGCTTGGATCGGTATCGTCATTGTAGCCGTTTGGCAGGGGATTGCTTATAACACGATTCTCTATCTGGCGGGTCTTCAAACCATTCCTCATGATCTTTACGAAGCTTCCAATCTGGACGGCGCTAGCCGCTGGAGAGAATTCTGGAGCATTACGTTTCCAATGCTTGCTTCCTTCTTCACCATCAATATGGTGCTCGCGATGAAGGGCGGTCTAATGGTATTCGACCAAATCGTTGCCTTGACAGGCGGGGGTCCAGGTCGTTCAACGCAATCCATTGCCCACTTAATCTACACCGGCGGCTTCCAAGGCGGAGAATTTGCCTATCAATCGGCGAACGCCGTGATTTATTTTATCGTGATTGTCGTTATCTCCGCCCTTCAGCTTAAATTTCTGCAGAAACGGGAGATGGACTTATGATCAAAAAATCAACCAACTGGCCTGTAACGATTCTTATCGCCCTAGGCTCAATACTGATCCTGTTTCCGCTGTACATGACCATTGCCATCGCACTCAAGAATCCCGAGGAAATGGCTCAATCTATCTTCTCGCTGCCAACTGGCCTGCATTTTGAGAACTTCTCCAATGCCATTAAGGCAACGAATTTCTTCAATGCCTTAGGAAATAGTACCATAATTACCATTACAACAGTCGTGTTCATATTACTTACCAACTCCATGGTAGCCTATGCTATTGCACGTAATATGAAGCGAAGATTTTTCAAAGTGCTTTACTTCTATTTTATTAGCGCAATGTTTATTCCTTTCCAAATTATCATGCTGCCTGTAGTCAAAGTGACTACGGACCTGCACATGAACAACATTGTGGGAATTATTATTCTTTACGTTGTTTATGGTCTGGCCTTTAACGTATTTGTATACACCGGTTATATCCGTTCCATTCCGTACGAACTGGAAGAAGCGGCCACAGTAGACGGTGCATCGACATTCGGAACATTCTGGAAGATTATTTTCCCACTCCTTGCTCCTGTCAGTGCAACGATCGGTATCCTGTCTTGTCTATCGACTTGGAATGACTTTATGCTACCGCTGGTTCTGCTCGGCGATCAGGATTCTTACACGCTACCGCTGGTACAATATGTGTTCCAGGGGCAGTTCAGTACAGATTTCAACTTAGCGTTTGCTTCATATCTGCTCGCATTAACCCCGATGCTTATCGTCTATTTGTTCGCGCAAAAATGGATTATCAGCGGACTTACATCAGGGTCTATTAAATAAAATAGTAAGATCTATATAGAGATAGGAGATTACAACCTTGGATAAAAAATGGTGGAAAGAAAGCGTAGTGTATCAAATTTACCCCCGCAGCTTCAAAGACAGCAACGGGGATGGTATTGGTGATCTGCAAGGGATTATCTCGAAACTTGATTATTTAAATCATCTTGGTGTCGACGTGGTGTGGCTGTGCCCAGTATACCAGTCGCCTAATGACGATAACGGTTATGATATCAGTAATTATCAAAGTATTATGGATGATTTCGGAACGCTCTCCGATTGGGAGGAACTGCTTGCTGGTCTTCACAGCCGTGGCATGAAGCTGATTATGGACCTTGTGGTCAACCATTCCTCAGATGAGCATGCTTGGTTCGTAGAGTCCCGCAAATCGCAGGATAATCCTTATCGTGATTATTATATCTGGCGTCCGGGTAAAGACGGACAGCCGCCGAACGACTGGGGCTCCTTCTTCAGTGGATCAGCTTGGGAATACGATGAGAAATCGGAGGAATATTACCTCCATCTCTTCTCCCGTAAACAACCGGACCTAAATTGGGACAATCCAAAACTCCGCCAGGAAATCTACGATATGATGACCTGGTGGCTGGATAAAGGAATTGACGGATTCCGCATGGACGTGATCAACCTGATTTCCAAAGTACCGGAATTGCCTAGCGTTGCTGGGGAAAATAACGCGGACCAGCCTACGTACCATTTCGGAGGAGACTATTTCGTTAACGGTCCACGCGTACATGAATATATGCAGGAAATGAATCGTGAGGTGCTATCCAAGTACGATATCATGACCGTAGGCGAAGCTGTTAATGTCACTCCAGAAGAAGCTTCACTGTATGTTTCCGAGGATCGTAACGAGCTGAACATGGTATTCCATTTTGAGCTTATGGACGTCGATTCCGGGCCTGGAGGCAAATGGAATGTACAGCCTTGGAAGCTGGCGGACATCAAGTCCATTATTTCCAAGTGGCAAGTCGCACTGGATGGTAAGGGTTGGAACAGCTTGTATATGAACAACCACGATCAGCCGCGTATGTTATCCCGCTTTGGGGACGATAAGCTGTTCCCGAAAGAGTCTGGCAAAATGTTAGCAACTCTGCTTCACACGCTCCAAGGTACACCTTATATCTATCAAGGTGAAGAAATCGGGATGACGAATGTACAGTTCGCTTCCATCGACGACTACAAAGATATTGAAATTCTAAATATGTATAAGGAATACTTAGCTGCTGGACACTCGGAAGAAAAAATCATGAATTCCATTTACATCAAAGGCCGGGACAATGGCCGTACACCGATGCAATGGAACTCCGAGCCACAAGCAGGATTCACCACCGGCACTCCGTGGCTGACTGTGAACCCTAACTACAAGGACATTAATGTGGAGAATGCGCTGGCTGATCCTGATTCTATTTTTTACTACTATAAGAAGCTAATTGAGCTTCGTAAGCAGCATGAGATTATCGTATACGGAAGTTATACCATCTTGGCTGAAGAGAATGAGCAGGTCTATGCTTATCTGCGTACTCTTGGAGAAGAACAGCTACTGGTTGTATTGAATTTCTTTGGAGAGCCTGCAACCTTCGAGCTTCCTTCTACTGTGAAATTCCAAGCGAAGGAACTGCTCATTGCCAACTACGAAGTAAGTGCAGAAGAAGAAATAAACACGATTCAGCTTCGTCCTTATGAAGCTCGTGTATATAAGCTTAAATAATAAAATCCATCCGATCTGTCAGCAAAGATCAATGGTAAAACTACAAAAGGGAGCCTCTCGGCTCCTTTTTACTTTGCTTGTAAGAACTTTAAAATTCCACCTTATGTAGGTAGCTTAACCTTCTGTGTTAATAATCCCATAATGAATAAGGTCATCATATTTATTTTCTTTATAGATATGCTGCATGAGTATGCCTTCCTTCACCATTCCACATTTCTGCATCACTCGCCCAGAGGCGGGATTTGAAGCAAAGTGTATTGCAAAGACTTTATGATAATGCTTTTCTGAAAAAGCAAACGCAATGACCGCTTTTGTTGCTTCAGTCGCGTACCCTTTCCCCCAATATTCCTCACCGATCCAATATCCAACTTCACCATTTCTGTGTGCTTGCTTATTTGTCAGTCCTATAGCTCCATAAAGCTCGTGTGTATTTTTATCCGTAATGGCAAACTCATAGGATTTATTATCGTTAAAATGATCTTCATGCGTTTCAATCCAGGATACTGCACAATCAATAGGATATGGATAAGGAAGAGTCAACGTGCTTTTGTAGATATTATAATTATTGCAGAGGTCAGAGACACGTTTTGCATCAGATAATTCAAAAGGTCTCAAAATCAATCTTTCGGTCGTCATTGTTCTTTTCTCTTGATTGAACATTGTTTTCCCTCCGCTCTAGTATCTCTCACACCAACGGCATCGCCAAACTTATCTTCTCAGCTTCTATCACTATCGCTGTTAGTCCTGTCTCCGTGCCTGTCTCATGCCACTCGCCCTTGTCCCAATACACGGCAGAGCCCGCACTAACTGGAATTTCTGCTTCTTCCCCAGCTCTGACCCAGCCTTCTCCGCTAACGACCAGAAACAGCTGTGGAATCGGAGCCTGATGCCAGCCAATAAGTCCATTCACGCCCAAGTGCATACAACCAACATGTGGAGAAACCGCCTCTGTTAGTATTCTCGACATATATAGCTGCTGGCTGCCGAATGCATCAATAGACTTACCGACTTCTTCTGAAAAACTAAATACTCGCATTTTAGACGGATCCTCCTACCGCTACTGGATTCACCTGTACCTGCCCTGCATTCAATTTCTCAATAATCGCCAATAGGAAGGTTTCAGCTAGACTGCTTTTTTTAATGGCTTCCGCGGCCTCTTCCAAAGCAAACCACTCTGCATGATCCACCTCAGCACTCATCTGACTTAAATCCTCCGAATCTGCAACACCTATAAAATTCAGCATCAGCGTATTAGAAGGTGCGAAATATAAACTGCGCATATATTCATAGGCTATAATATCAAGACCTACCTCTTCTTTTACCTCACGAATAAGTGTCGTCTCTGCATCTTCACCTTTATTCACGTACCCTGCAAGCAATATATAATCTGGTCGGTTATACTGCTGGATTAATAGAATCTTATTCATCTCTCGGTTTAATACTGCTGTACTGATCGCTGTGCTAAAGATAGGGAAGCGGAACATTTCACATGAATTACAATAAGGTACCTGCCCTTCCCCATCGTTTTCTTTCATTACTAACGCAGTTCCGCACTCTAGGCAATATTTCAAGCTGATCTCTTCCTTCTATAATAAAGTAGTAAATACTTATTCCAGTTGAGGTGGAATACGATGCTGTGTAGCTTGTTCAAATCCGTAGGCTATGGATAGGAGCGTAGGCTCACTATAGGCTTTTCCAGAAAAAACTACACCAAAAGGGCCTCTAGTAGGATCACCGTCAACATCAATAATGCCATGAGCAACAAATCCAGCTGGAACGGCAACTAACGGATAGCCCAAACGTGCGGCAATATACATCCCATCTACATCACCCGGCAGCAATAACGCATCCAAACTATATTGTTCCAACACGTAGTCTATTCCTTGCTCAAGCGCTAATTTCCTGTATTCTTGTTTCTTTTGCTGGTATTCCTCTTCAGTCAATGTTATTTCTTCTGACCTAGTTAATGTGTCTTGCCCATATTGTAAGGCGATTTCAGCATGGCTTTCATTGTATGCTATCAATTCTTGCAAAGAGTGAATCGGAACAGAATCATCTACTTGGGATAAGTAGGCATTAAGCCCCTTTTTAAATTCATAACAGATCACATCATTATTCCAGTTTTGTTGTTCAACGTAAAGCGTAACTGGATCTATAATTGTAGCGCCTTCGTTCTTCAAAGTCTGGATCGCTGCTTCCATCAACGAAAGTCGCTCTGCATCTAAATGCTTGTAATAATGCCGTGGGATGCCTATTCTTGCTTTCCGTATAAAGCTTTTATCTAAATATGGAGTATAGTCCGTAAAAGCATGCTTCTCACTTGAAAATGTTGCTTCATCCTTGTCATCTACGCCCGTTAATGCCCCTAAAATAATCGCTGCATCCGTCACCGTTCTTGTTATAGGCCCAGGGGTGTCTTGGCTAATCGAAATCGGAATCACTCCAGCACGACTGACTAATCCGGCCGTTGGTTTGATCCCGACGAGCGCATGTTGGCTGGCTGGCCCAACAATCGATCCCGCGGTTTCTGTTCCGATCGATGCTGCTGCCAAATTCGCCGCAATCGCTGCCGCAGGTCCAGAACTAGATCCGCTGACAAATACGTTCCCAGGTCCATATGGATTCAGCACAAGCCCTCCACGTGAGCTATATCCAGCTGGCATTGAACTGGACATAAAATTAGACCACTCCGACATATTCGCCTTTCCAAGTAAAACAGCCCCTGCCGACCGAAGCTTCGCAGCTACGAAGGAATCTTGTGCCGCAAATGATCCTGCTAAAGCTATGGAGCCAGCACTCGTATGCATCTTATCCGCTGTATCTATATTATCCTTCAACAATATAGGAATACCGTGTAGACTTCCCCGGCTTCCTTGTTCCTTACGTTCAACATCCAGTGCTCTGGCAATCTCTATAGCCTCAGGATTGATTTCTAAGATTGCGTTTATGTCTATATCGTACTTATGAATCCGTTCCAAATATACTGCTACCAAATCCTCTGAGCTGACTACTCCTGCTTCCATAGCCGCTTGCAGCTTTGCAATATCCGCTTCTATTATCCATTCCTGAAGTTTGATCTTCATTAGAGCAGCTCCTTCAAGTATAATCGCCTTCGGCGTCCTTATATTTCAAAATAATGTAACTCTCCCTAGCATAAACCTACCATACATTCTTAGGTCAATGACATGACCAATTTGACTATAATTATTTAAACCTGTGATTTGACTCCCTTGGCTACAGATGATAGGGTATTTTCGAAGTTAAATTTTTCCGGGAGGGAATGCCCATGACGGAAGTAAAGCTCAGTATCGGATACGACGAATTCGAAGAAGGCCAAAGAATTGGCACAGAAATTGAGAAGCTTAGCAGCAGCCCTGAAAGTTCTTCGTTGACAAGTCTAATCATCGGTGATTGGGGGCAAGCCTACGAGAATAGTTCAGAAGAGGTTGTAGAGGCACTCGTTACGCATAGTGCTAGTTTCCCTGCTTTGCGTAAGCTTTTCATAGGCGAGATGGGGTATGAGGAATGTGAGATTTCTTGGATTACCCAAAGCGATCTTTCGCCACTGTTACCCGCTTTTCCAGAGCTACAATCACTCACGATTCAAGGTGGGAACGAGCTGAGCCTGGCAGAACTCAAACACGACAAGCTAGAAGAACTGATTATTATCAGTGGGGGCTTAAGTAAAGCCGTTCTTGAACATATTGCAACTAGCCAATTACCGAATTTACGCAAGCTGGAGCTATATCTGGGTGTAGACAATTACGGATTTGACGGCAACCTCGCAGATCTTCTCCCTCTTATAGAAGTAGGGAAGTTCCCTAAGCTTACTTATCTAGGATTAAAAAATAGCCAAATCCAAGATGAGATCGCAGGTGCATTAGCAAATGCTCCTATTCTGGATCAACTGGATACGCTCGATCTTTCGCTCGGTACCCTAAGGGACGAAGGGGCTGAATTGCTTCTAGCCAGCGACAGAATCAAAAAATTAAAAGCATTAAACCTAAGCCATCATTATATGTCTGACGAGATGATTAACCGCTGGAAACAGAGTGGATTGCCTGTTGATGTCAGCGACAAGCAGGAAAGCGACGATGAGGAAGACTGGCGTTATCCTTCCATCACAGAGTGAGCCTCTCATGAGGCCGATGATCATTATCGGTATTCCCGGTGATAAACGGACTAGCGGTATCCAGCAAGCGCGTTCCGATCTCGGAATGCCCCCTGCCCTTATTTTATCGTACACTGAGTTTCTGCAAGGTAGATCATTAGGTGATCTTATGGAAGAGCAGAAGAAGCAGATATCCAGTCAGCCCTCCATTTATAACGGAATAGATCTTAGTACAGCTCCCCCGCTGCTGAGACTGGAATCACCTGGAAGCAGCTTTGAGGTAGAACGAGCCTTAATCGCTCTAGGTGCACCAGATTCGGATGATATGGACGATTCGCTTCATCCCTACGCCGATAGACCTGACCCGCGACCACTCCGTGTGAAGGTCGCTCGTCAATTGAAGGAAATGCAGGGGGTTCTGCATCATCCATCCCAATGGTTCCGCGGCTACTGCCGAATGCTGGCTAGACTACAACGTGAGGCGACAATCGCATATCCAGGTTCGCTATGGTTAAATGATCCTGCTGACATTGCCGCCATGACCGATAAACGCCAGACACAACAGATTCTAAGTGAGGCAGGAATTCCAGTCCCTCGCCCAGTAGGCGAGGATCAACAGCCTACGGATTATACCTCTCTCCGGGAGATGATGTTATCCCGGCGAATGCACCGGGTATTCATTAAGCTGGCCTTCGGCTCTGCGGCTTCTGGGGTGGTCGCCTATCAAATCCATCCCGTGACCGGTGCCGAAATCGCCTTAACAACTGTGGGGGTCGAGAATTACATCACTCGACCACCCATTTACTATAATTCCGGTAAACTGCGACGGTACACAGATACTGTCACGATCTCGGGAATTATGAATTGGATCTACCAGCACGGGGGTTATGCTGAGCAATGGATCCCTAAAGCGGGGCTTAAGGGAAAAGCATTTGATATTCGCCAGCTAGTCGTTCTCCGCGAGGCCTGCCACGCGGTTGCTCGGGTCAGTCCTACTCCGATTACGAATCTGCATTTACGCAACCAGCGGATGTCTCTTTCGGAAGCGGGTCTGTCTGAATCCGTACAGGAGCAGGTGCGGAATACCGCCCTGCAAGCACTGGCTGCTTTTCCCCGTTCCGGGGTAGCCGGAATAGATGTACTGGTATCCGGGGGTTCTCAGCAGTGTTTTGTCGCTGATGTCAATCCATTTGGCGATTTGCTCTACGATGTGAAATACCGCGGATGCAGCACCTACGAATGGGAAATGAAGGTATTGTCGGCTAGAGACTATATCACGCCTCCCTCCACACCGCTTATAAAGGAAGGTTTATCTTAATGGATATGAACACCATCGTCGGCACGCATGATATTCTTATGATCACACTCGATACGCTTCGTTATGATGCTGCTGTAATGGAAGAAGCGAACTGCCCCAACTTGTGCGGGACCGGATCATGGGAGAGAAGACATACCCCAGGCAGCTTTACTTATGCGGCTCATCACGCCTTCTTCGGCGGCTTCTTGCCTACGCCGGCCACAACGGATAAGAGCGAGCATGTCCGCATGTTCCATTCCAGAAATACCGGGATGAAGACACATCCCCATACCTGGCTATTCGATACACCGGATATTGTGTCTGGGCTTGCTGCTGAGGGCTACCGCACAGTATGTATAGGGGGCGTTATTTTTTTCACCAAAAAAAATCCACTCGCTCGTGTGTTACCAAGTTATTTCCAGCAAAGCTACTGGCGGATGACGTTCGGGGTCACCAATCCGCGTTCCACAGAGCATCAGGTGAATCATGCCTTGAAGCTGTTGAAGGATACTCCGGGCCAACAAAGATTGTTCATGTTCCTTAATGTCTCTGCCATCCACGGGCCAAACCACTATTTTATACCTGGTGCTAAAAAAGACTCCGTAGACAGCCAGCGCGCCGCACTACGATATGTGGATGGTGAACTGGGCCGATTATTCGACGCTTTCCGGGAACGCGGTAATCCTACCTTCTGTTTGGCGTTTTCCGATCATGGGACCGCCTTTGGCGAGGATGGCTATCAGGGGCATCGCCTAGCTCACGAAACCGTATGGAATGTCCCCTACCGCGAATTTATTCTATAACAAGGAAAAGGAAAGGATGGAGCACTGTATGACGTTATCGTCCTTCTCTTTAGAAGAACTTCACAAATGGAAAGACCAAATTACGGCTTACCCTTACCGATCTTATCTGTATTCCTATCCACACAAAACAGCTTACAGTGATCTACAGCCTCCGCTTCCACTAGAAGCCTTATGGCGAGATGAGCCTGCAGAATCCTTTTTTTTATATATGCATATTCCTTTTTGCGGCGCTCGCTGTGGATTCTGCAACCTATTCACCCTGCCTGATAAACGCGCGAATGTTCACGCTACTTACGTGGACGCGCTAGAACGTCAAGCCAAGCAGTGGGCAGCATTTACCGATCATAAGCCGTATGCCCGCTTCGCGATTGGTGGTGGAACGCCTACATTGCTGGCGGCAGATCAGCTTCGCCGTTTGTTCCACATTGCCGTTGATACGATGGGACTGGATACGCGTACAGCCTCCATCTCGGTGGAAACTTCCCCCGAGACTCTTAGCGAAGAAAAGCTAAATATTCTGAAAGAATATACAGTAGATCGGGTTAGTATGGGCATCCAGAGCTTCGTCGCTGCTGAATCAGCAGCCATCTATCGCCCCCAAAACCCGGATGTGGTGTACCGGGCACTGGAGCTGCTGGGGAAATATGATTTTCCTATTCTAAATTTGGATCTGATCTATGGTCTTCCGGGGCAGACCGTCGACTCTTGGCTGTATTCACTAAATCAGGCGCTTAGCTATGAGCCAGAGGAAATCTTTATTTATCCGCTCTACACCCGTGAGCATACGATTGTGAAGCCTGACGATATCCAGCGTCAGGAGGATATTCGCCTAGATTGCTACAAAGCTGCTGGACAGTTGCTTAAAGCTAGAGGTTATCGCCAATATTCCATGCGTCGATTCGCCAAAGAAAGCGCGGGAACAGACAAACCTATTATCGATTATAGTTGCCAAGAAGAAGGGATGGTTGGATTGGGCTGCGGTGCTAGATCCTACACGCGCCATGTGCATTACGCTTCTCGTTACGGGGTGAGCCGTAAAGCAACCGAAAGCATTATTGCTGATTACGTCGCAGCGGATCGTTACGATACGGCTGATTACGGCATTGTGCTAAGTCTAGAGGAACAGAAGCGCCGCTTTATTCTGAAGGCAATTTTACATAGTGAAGGTCTGAGGATAAAAGACTACAGCCTGCGCTTCAAAAATTCGCTCTGGGATGATTATCCTGAGCTGTCGAACCTGCTTCAAACTGGCTTGGGAATGGAAATAGATGGCGTACTGCGCCTCACTACCGAAGGCATGGGCTACTCTGATTCGATTGGGGATTGGTTTATTTCAGGAGAGATTCGGGAGCAAATGGAAAGGTTCGTATTACCATGAATTCCGTTCTCTATTACCGCGGATCTCTCACCTCTTGCAATTATGACTGCCCCTACTGTCCTTTCGGCAAAAATAAGGACAATGCAGCCACTCTCGCCAAGGATCGGCAAGGATTGGAGACCTTTGTCGAGTGGGCCTCTCTGCAGGGTGCAGCGGGTCACCGGCTGTCTATCTTTTTCAATCCTTATGGCGAAGGGCTGATTCATCGCTGGTACAAAGAAGCAATGATCTCGCTCTCCAATATGGAACATGTGGAGAAGGTAGCCATTCAGACGAACCTGTCAGCAAATCTTGATTTCGTTCATCAGCTGAATCGAAGCAAAGCTGCCTTTTGGGCTACTTACCACCCCGGACAGGTGAGCGAGGATAAGTTTCTAACGCAATGTATGGCTTTGTACGAGAATGATGTACCTTTCAGTGTAGGAAGCGTTGGGATTCGCAGTGCCTTTCCAGCTATAACCTCGCTTCGCGCAGCATTACCGGAGAGTGTATATCTCTGGGTCAATGCTTATAAAGATAAACCAGATTACTATACAGCCGAGGATCTTTCTATTCTGAGCCAGATTGATCCACATTTTGCTGTGAATGCTATGGATTACGAAAGTCTGGGGCAGACCTGCAATGCAGGAAAAGAAGTCTTTTATGTACAAGGTGCTGGACTGGTGAAACGCTGTTATAAGGACAGAGGTGTCATTGGCAACCTCTATCGCGATGGCTTGGAAGGTCTGTCCGCTATAAGAAGCTGCCGAATGAAGGTGTGCGACTGTTATATCGGTTATATCCATATGCCAGAGCTGAAGCTGCAAGACATCTATGGATCAGGTCTGCTGGAACGAATTCCTTATGGGCTATGAATCATTGAAGCGAGAATTGCTGTAAGGTAAACTGCATGTTAAATTTCAAGAAATAGAGCCCTGCCAGCATTTCTAAACAGGGTTTCTTTACTCTATGTGGAATATGAAAAGTAGCCCTCGTCTACAGGGCGACAGCAAACACTATGTTGGAGGGATGAATAGCTGATGAAGAACATTATTAATTTTGCGCATCGCGGCGCATCGGCAGTGTGTCCGGAAAATACTATGGCAGCGTTCCGCAAAGGTCTTGAGTTAGGTGCAACCGGAATTGAAACCGATGTACAAATGACCAAGGATGGCGGGCTCGTTCTTATTCATGATGAAACCCTGAACCGTACGACAAACGGAACAGGCTATGTAAAAGATAAGACCCTTGCAGAAATTTTGGAAGCGGACGCAGGCTCTTGGTTCAGTCCCGAGTTCAAAGGCGAGAAGCTCCCCTTGCTAGAAGATTTATTAGATCTGCTGCAAGGACGAGATACAGTACTGAACATCGAGTTTAAGAATGGTACTTTCTTTTACCCGGGTATGGAGGAAAAGGTTATCGCGGCTGTACGGGAGTTCAAAATGAGTGATCGCGTGATTTTTTCAAGCTTCAACCATTATTCACTAGCTCACAGTAAAACAATTGCACCTGAGATCAGGACAGGAATTCTATACGGGGAAGGTCTGTATCGTCCTTGGGATTATGCAGCTACGCTTGGCGCAAATGCGCTGCATGCGTATCATCAAGCAGTACTTCCTGAATTCGTCAAAGAAGCAGCTAAGCATGGCATTGCTTATCATCCTTGGACTGTTAATGATCCAGAGCGGATGAAGGCTTTAATCGACTCTGGAGTGTCAGGTATTATTACAGATCATCCAGATGTGCTGGCTGGGCTTCTAGCTAAATAATAAGGGAGTGTGAACGTGTGAAAAAAGTCTGGTTGCTCGGATTCGGCTTTTTCAGCATCAGCATTACGTGGAGTCTGTATAATGCATTTGTACCCTTTTTTCTAGAAAAATACGTACATAGTGTGGCGCTTATCAGCTTCTTGATGACGATTGATAATTACTTTGCCTTATTCCTGCAGCCTTGGATTGGCAACCGTAGTGACCGCACGACCTCGCGTTTTGGACGCAGAATGCCTTATCTTATGATCGGTATGCCTTTCGCTGCTGTGCTAACCATGCTGATTCCGTTTCATACCGGACTATTTACACTTCTGTTGTTTATGATGCTAATGAATCTGGCCATGAGCTTATACCGTTCACCAACCGTCGCCCTCATGCCGGACATTACGCCAGAAGAGCAGCGCACAAAGGCCAACGGGCTGATTAATTTCATGGGTGGGTTCGGTTCTATTCTCGCTTTCGGCGTAGGTTCGATCCTGTATAAATCCAATCCAGCACTTCCGTTTATCGTCGCTGGACTGATTACCTTATTATGTATGTTTATCGTATCACGTTTCATTAAAGAAAATCGGGACGGCGTAAACGTGCAAATGAAGCTTCCTTCAGAAGACAATGCTGCCACCAAGCCCTCTCGTATTTCCTTTCGAAGTCAGCTTGACCGTACCACAGTATTTTTGCTAGCGGCGATTTTCTTCTGGTTCGTAGCGTATCAAGGCGTTGAGACGCTGTTTACCTTATATGGCAAACATCATCTCGGCCTAAGCGAACAGGCGGCCTCTTTCTCGCTCACTTTCTTCTCTTTGGCTTTTGTACTGTTCGCCATTCCGAGCGGTTGGCTGGGCGGAAGATTCGGGAAGAAAAAAATGATCATCATCGGCGTATGCGGATTAATGACCATTTTTGCTCTCGTCGGTTTTGCAAAGGACTTGATGCTCCTTCGAGGGTTACTGTTGCTAGGTGGAGTCTTCTGGGCTTGTATTAATATCAATTCCTATCCTTATGTTGTGGCAACAGGAACCGAAGAGAGTATCGGCACACGAACAGGGATGTATTATCTGGTCTCTTCCCTTGCCGCCATCAGTTCGCCTCCACTACTGGGGCTCATGATTGATATTTTTGATTACTCTATCCTGTTTTACGTAGCGGCGATTAGTATGGCCGTTGCTCTTGTCTGCTTGTTCCTCATGAAAGGCCGTAAGGATGTGACGAACAGCATTCATTCGCCTTTCCAATAACAATAGCGGGCAGCCATGGACGATGTACAAGGTCTATGGCTGCCGCTTTTATTTTACATCCACTTCTTCTAATTCTTATAGACGGAGTAACGCCCTGTACCGAGCTGTTTGGCGGCGTACATCGCTGTGTCTGCTTCATTAAGCAGCCTGAAATGATCCACCTTACCATGACTTATGCTGATCCCTATACTCATAGATACGAACAGGTTATGCTCACCTAGCTGGTAACTCTTAGTCGTCTTCTCCAGAATTCGCACAGCAAGCTGCTCTGCTTCCTTCTGGTTGCTGCCTTTAGCGACAATCACAAATTCATCACCGCCCACGCGGAAGATATGACGTTTTCTTTTGCTGGAGAATTGAATTAAATTTTTACCCACTTCTTCCAGCAGTAAATCCCCCACATGATGCCCCAAGCTATCATTGATCGATTTAAAGCGATTCAGATCCAGAAACAAAACGGCAAGCTGCTCATTTACCTTGCACCGATCCCAAAAATGATCCATTCCATTCTTATTCAATAACCCTGTTAAAGCATCCTTATACGCCAGTTCTTTCAATTGCTCTCTTTCAGCCCACACTAGGTTCATACGTGTAATCAAAAACATAAATAGGGCTATCGTAAGACTATAGACCACCAGTGATATGATAATTCCATCATCGGCCACTTCATTTCCCAATAAGGTTTTTACGCCTAACTGATGCATGCTCCATAGTCCAATGATGATTATTATAACGAAAAGACCGGTATGAATCGCTCTTTTTTGAGGCGTTTTAGAAGAAATATCCCGGTAGAGCCTTAGTACTAAATAACCGGCCGCGGCTGCGATGAGAAGGGATAATAACGTTTGTAAGTAAATCTGAACCTCTGCCACCTTAAATTCGCACATCCTTTTACTACAAAAATGATTAGATTGCTGAACAATCACTATATTAAAATGCTCTGAACATTATCTGAACACTTCGTTAGATTTCTAAATGCTCTGCACAATTGTACAGATCGCAATGCCAAGAAGTACCCGATTTGGTGATCCGGGTGATGGACGTATTTTTCAGTAATACTGTACCGTCTAGTTCTGGAATCAGTTTTCTAAGAATGCTACGCAAAATTACTCCGTGGCTAACGATCAAGATATTACAACCCGGATGTTTCTCCGCAAGCTCTTCGATGGCCTGGCTGCCTCTGATCTCGCTGGCCTCCGGGGTTTCTAATCCCAACTCTAGCGTCTTCCAATCGGGTCCCCATCGTTCTATCCGCTCTTGTTGCGTAGTACCTTCAATTAGCCCTGCATACATCTCTCGAATGCCCGGTACTATACCTGCTAACTCAATACCTAGTCGCTTTGCGATAACCTCTGCCGTTTGCTGTGCTCTGAGCAAGTCACTTGAATATATGTAGTCCCACTGTTCACCGCTAAGTCGTTCGGCAATAAGCGCTGCCTGCTGAAAGCCTTCTGCATCCAATGGGTTATCTGTATGTCCTTGTACTCTACCTTCCTTATTCCACGCTGTACTTCCATGGCGAATTAAACCTACTGTAGTCATAAAGATCTCCCTTTAGTTGTTGATTTCTAGTACTATTCTTTAATCGTATCTACATTCTATCAGAATCTTCCCTTGAGTATTTGAAAAATAAGGGTTATCCATGTTTTAGAACTTGAGGTATAATAAACCTTTATCGCTTTTTACATCAGCTACAGGATAAGGAGATTTTGGTTAATATGAAAAAGTTATTGTTTCCGTTCTTTCTTGCATTCCTTCTATGTTTATTTCCGGTTTACACATTTAGTTCCTCCACTGTTGGAGCTGCTGCGGTTCCGAAAAACACCGTGTATGTGACCAAAAATAACCACTCGTATCTCCCACTGCGTCTCTTAAATAATTTCACCGGCATACATGCTGAAATGAATACTAGTGACAAACGTATAACCATTACGAACGCAGACACTAAGATTATACTCACTGTAGGACAAGCGGTTGCGCTCGTCAACGACAAATCAGTAACACTAACCGACTCCGCTTTTAGTGAGAATGGTACGGTATATATCCCTTTGTCCCTGGTCAGCAAAACGCTGGGCATTCAATTGGAATGGAATCAGGAAGCCTCATCTGTAACCCTTACGAATAACGATGTTTCATCGACTGTCCCTGTACAGTCTGGCTCACTTCTTAAAGCAGATTCCTCCCCTGTTGTCAGTGCTAGTAAAACTTTCAAGGTGGGTAGCAAATCCTTCAAAGCCCAAACGGTTACCGTTTCCTTACTGCATCCTAAAGTGAAGCTCGACGTTGTACTAGCAGGAAATACGGTAGGAAAAGTGGAGGAACTAAGCAGTCTAGCCAAACGCAATAATGCCGTAGTAGCTATTAACGGTACGTTCTTTGATGCCTACACCAAAGGGGCATACAAAGCGCCTTACGGTTATATGGTCAGTGGTGGAAAAATGCTCAAAAATAGCTCCGGCGATCGCCGCACAATTTTCACCTATGACAGCAACCATCTAGCCTCGCTTATTCCCGGGCTAGAGTTTACAGACCGTTTCGCTTCCGGATCTATGGAAGGAGCACTCCAAGCTGGGCCACGTCTGCTTGTGAATGGCAAGGTATCCCTTAATGTCGCGGCAGAAGGCTTCAAGGATGCCAAGATCTTAACCGGCGGCGGCGCCCGCAGCGCACTTGGCCTCACTCGCGACCACAAGCTGATTCTGCTGACCACTGGCGGAGCTACTATCCCACAGCTGGCAGAAATGATGAAGCAGGCTGGTGCGTATCAAGCCATGAATCTGGATGGCGGCGCATCCAGCGGACTATACTACAATGGCAAATATCTCACGACCCCTGGGCGTCAGATTAGCAACGCGATTGTAGTTAAATATCAATAGCTTTATCTAGCCAGCCCAGTGTCAATGTGAGACGCTGGGCTTCGGCTTCGAAGATGCTTCTATTGCAGATCATGCAATAGAAGCATTCTTTTTTCGTGTCATTGCTAGCACGCATTTAAGCACGACGTGACTAACATCCTCAATGGTTACTCGAAGGATACTCGAAGGATATCAATTGCCTGCACGCACGCATCTGCTAATTGCATTTCGTACAACTATTCCTCA